>JBJMLJ010000291.1:0-3188 GCA_045805365.1 Thermoleophilaceae bacterium | reverse complement strand
GTCTTCTACTCGAGCAGCCACCTGCCCTCGTTCCTCGACGGAATGGCCCGCGCCCTGCCGCTGAAGCACGTGATCGACGGGCTCTCCGGGGCGATCGTCGGCAGCCCGGTGGACATGGCGGGCGCGGCCGGGGTCGTGGCGGCCTGGACCGCGCTGGGTGTGTTCCTGGCGATCCGCGGCTTCCGCTGGGAGTAGCCCGGCCGGCCCTAGAGCTTGAGCGCGTGGCCGTGCCGGCGCAGCCAGGCCTCGTGCGCGCGCCAGTCCGGGCAGCGGTCGCCGAGCAGCGACCAGAAGCGCTCGGAGTGGTCGTGCACCTCGAGGTGGGCGACCTCGTGCTCGACCACGTAGTCGAGGATCTCGGCGGGCGCGAGCAGGAGCCGCCAGTTGAAGCTCATTGCCCCGTTCGAGGAGCAGCTGGCCCAGCGCGTGCGCTGGCCGCGGATCTGGAGCGAATCGTAGGAGGCGCCCGCGGCCGCCGTGGCCGCGTCGAGGCGCGGGGCGATCTCCGAGCGAGCGCGGCGCCGGTACCAGCGCTCGAGGGCGTCGCGCAGGTCGCTGTCGGGCGGCATAGCCGCGCTGACCGTTCCGCCGCGCCGGGCCACGTGCGGCCGCCGGCGCGAGGGCTCCACCCGGACGCGGAGGTCCAGCCGCTCGCCGAGGTAGGAGAGCTCGCCCCCGTCCTCGAGCCGGGCGGGCGGCAGCACCTCGTCCGATTCCCGCAACCGGCGGAGCGTGCGCTCGATCCAGGGCCGCTTCTCCTCCACGAACGGCTCGACCTCGCGCATCGGGAAGCGGCGCGGGACGACTACCTCCACCCCGTCGCCGCCGACGAGTATCCGGGCGTGCCGGGCCCTGTCGGAGCGGCGGATCCTGTAGGGGACGGCTGTCATTCGGCCTCGAGCAGGGTACGCGCGCCCTCGGCCGGGGCCCGGCCGGCGACCACGTCCTCATAGACGTGGGCGACCCCCCGCGCGAGGGCGGGCCAGGAGTAGCGAGCGCGGGCGTCCTTGTAGGCCGCCTCCCCGCGGCGCCGCCGGTCGGCGTCGTCGCCGGCCGCGGCCACGAGCGCCTCGACCATCGCGTCCTCGTCGTCTGGAGGGACGAGCCAGCCCGTCTCGCCGTCGCTGACGATCTCGGCCGGACCGTGCGCGTCGACCGCGATCGGCGGGATGCCGCAGGCCATCGCCTCCACCAGCACCTGCCCGAACTGCTCCCTCACGGAGGGCAGCACCACCACGTCGGCGGCGTTCAGCCCGGCCGGCAGGTCGTCGTGACCGCGCCAGCCCGCGAGGAAGACGTCCGGGTCTCCGACCTCGCGGACGACCGCGAGCGGATGCTCCCCCTCCCACTCCCCCGGAAAGCCGCCCAGGAGTACCAGCGGCACGCGGCGGCCGAAGCGCTCCCTCGCCCGCGCGTGCGCGCGGATCAGCAGCGGGATCCGCTTGACCTCGGTGTAGCGGCCCACGTAGAGCAGCACGGGGCCGCCGTCCCGGAACGCCTCGAGGTCCGAGTCGCCGTAGCCGACGCTCCCCGGCTCGCCGGACTCGTCCCAGCCGCGCGGCTCCTCGACGAGCCAGCGGCGCCAGTGCGCGAGCCGCTCCTCCCCCGTCAGCGGATTGCGGTCGAAGCCAACGGGGTCGAACCCGTTGGGCGCCCAGACGACCCGCTCGGGCTCCACGCCCAGGAGCTCCGGCACCCTGCGTACGGCGTCCGGCGAGAGAACGAAGAGGCGCTCGCAGCGCCGCGCCCAGGCCCTCATTCGCTCGGCCCACGCCTCGGCGTTCTCCCAGCCGGACGGCGGACCCGAGTCGATCTCGCGCAGCATCAACAGCTCCGTGCCGTGGAGGTGGCCGACGCGCGGCACGCGAGGGAAGGCGCGCTCGGCCGCCTCGTTGATCGGCGTCAGGTGGTGGAGGTGTAGGACGTCGGCCTCGCCCGCTCCGCTCCGCTCGAGCTGGCGCTGCCAGGTCGCGACGAGCCGCTCGAACACCTCGTCGTCCACGCTCGCGAAGACGCGGTCGGGCGCGTCCGGCCGGTCCTCATAGGAGGGCTGGAAGCCGGCGGCGAGCGGATCCTCGGCCCGGCCGGCGTCGCTGTAGTCCAGAGCGTGGACGTCGAGTCCCTCGTAGAAGGTCCCCGCGTTCGACTCCTCGCCCTCCGGGCCGAGCGAGCCGCAGGCGATCGTCGCGTCCCAGCCCGCGTCGGGCAGGGAGCGGGCGAGATAGCGCGCCACCTGCGCGGACCCCCCGCGCGGGAAGAACAGGAGGCCCATGACCACACGAGGCACGAGCCGTCACGCTAGCCGGTACGCGCCGTCGCGTCTCTACAGGATCACCGGCACGGCGCCACCGTCGACGGACCAGGCCGCTCCGCTGACGTTCGACGCCTGCTCGGAACAAAGGAAGACGATCACGGCCGCGATCTCCTCCTCCGTGCCGAAGCGGCCGAGCGGGATCTTCTCCCTCTGAGCCTCGAGCGCCTCCTCGCGCGTGACCCCCTTCGCGGCGGCCTGCTGATCCGCTAGCCCGCCCTCGGCCAGCCACAGCGGGGTCTGGACCGGGCCCGGCGTCACAGCGTTGACCAGCACGCCCTGCTTGGACCAGGTGTCGGCGAAGACACGCGACAGCGACAGCTCGGCGGCTTTTGTGACCGAATAGGCGGCGTTCGTCAGCGACGGCCGCTTTCCGGAAGACGAGGCGACGTTGACGATCCGCCCGCCGCCATTCCGCGCCATCAGCGGCGCCACGGCGCGCATCAGCCGCATCGGTGCCATCACGTGCAGCTCCCACTGGGCCCGCCAGTCCTCGTCGGTGAGCTCGTCGAGCGGCTTGACGTGGCTGGTGCCGGCGTTGTTCACGAGCACGTCGACCCGGCCGTGGCGGTCGGTGCACTCGCCGATGACGCGGTCGGCTGCATCGGGCTCGGTGAGATCGATCTCGAGCTCGGCGCCGCCGCGCGAGACGGTGAGAACGTCGGCGCCCTCGTCCTCGAGCATCCTGGCGGTGGCCGCGCCGATCCCGCGGCTCGCGCCCGTGACGATGCACGCCTTGCCGTTCAGTCCGAGATCCATTTGAGGGCCTCGAGGGCCTCCTCCTCCGTGCGGAAGAACGCCCACCAGCCCAGCTTGCCGTCTCGGAGCCTGGCGGCCATCCACATCGTCTGCTCGACCTCGGAATCGGCGAGCGTCG
>JBJMLJ010000290.1:0-7420 GCA_045805365.1 Thermoleophilaceae bacterium | reverse complement strand
GATGGCGCGCCAGTTGCGCGAGTCGCTGCCCAGCAGGGCCGCGAGCAGGACCCCACTCGCGAGCCAGATGGCGGTGAGCCCGTCGGCGACGAACAGTGTGCCGGCGCGGGCGGCAAGGAAATAGGCGGCGCCCGAGCCGAGGCCCCAGAGCAGGGTCCGGCTGCGGCCCGACGCACGCATGCTGTTCATCCGCGCCCTCACTGCGTCCTGAATCGGCAATTCGTTCAGGGCGCTTTAGCTCAGGGACTAGGAGCCAGGAGTTAGGAGAGCTCGACCTTCTCCTCGAACATCACTTCGCCCTCCAGGGTGCGGTGGACCGGGCACTTGGCGGCGATCTGCATGAGCCGCTCGCGCTGCTCCTCGGGCAGCTCCTTGGGCAGCCGCACGCTCATCGTGAACTTCGTGGGCGAGCCCCGCTGGGCGGGCTCGTAGTCGACGTCGACGTTGACGTCGCCGAGCTCCCAGCCCTTGCGGTCGGCGTACATCTCGATCGTGATCGCGGTGCACGAGGCGAGGCTCACGGCGAGCAGCTCCTGCGGACTCGGCCCCTCGTCACCCCCGCCGCGCTCTTCGGGCTCGTCGGCGACGACCGAGTGGCCGCGGACCTCGACGTCATGGACGAGGCGGCCGTTACGGCGGTGGGCGATGGCTCTCATGTTCTCCCTTCGAAGAGCTCGGGCTCTGGGTCGTCGGCGAAGCGCGCCATCGCAAACAACGCGTCGGAGGCGCGGTTGAGGTAGCGAAGCACCGTG
Organism: Thermoleophilaceae bacterium; assembly: GCA_045805365.1. Lineage (GTDB taxonomy): Bacteria > Actinomycetota > Thermoleophilia > Solirubrobacterales > Thermoleophilaceae > DASXBA01. The sequence continues at coordinate 6,668 of JBJMLJ010000290.1, read as the reverse complement.
TCGTCGGCGAGGTCGCCGTCGGCACTCAGCGCGCTTACCCGGCGCTCGGCCCGGCGAACGGCGGACCGGGCGACGTCGAGCCGGGCGGACAGCTCGGTGCCGCCGGGAATGACGAACTTGGGCGGCAGATCGACCCGCTCCATGTAGCGGTCGATGTCGGCCTCGAGGCGATCGACCATCTCGGACGTGACCTTGGACACCCCGGGCTCCAGCCGGCCCGCCGCCTCGGGCGAGGTGGCCAGCTCGGCGCCGGCGACGAACAGCTCGCGCTGGATGCGGAGCACGTCGGCGTACAGCTCCGAGCCGTCCTCGCAGGCGGCGCGGCACAGGCCGAGGGCCGAGGCCGCCTCATCGACCGATCCGTATGCCTCGGGCCGGCCCGCGGACTTCTGGACGCGGCCGCCGTACCAGAGGCCCGTCGTCCCGTCGTCGCCCTTGCGCGTGTAGATCTTCACTCGAGCAGGTTGAAGACGAGGCCGGTCGGGATCTTCGGGAAGAAGTAGGTGGACTTCGGCGGCATCGATTCTCCCGTTTCCGCCACCGCCTGCACCTGCTCGACGGGCGTGGCGCGGAGGAAGAAGCCCGCGTCGGCGCGGCCGCTCTCGACCGCGTCGCGGGCGTCGTCGAAGTCCTTCGAGTAGTCGAGCCCGCGCAGATGGGCGATGTCGTCCTCCGACATCCCGAGCGCCCCGCGCAGCACCAGTGCCTCGAGCACCGCGGTGTCGAGCTGCCGGTAGGCGTCGGGCATCCCCTCGAGCGCCCGGTCGGCGATGGCGGGATCCTTGAGCGTCACCCGGTACGGCTTGCGGAAGAAGCTGTCCATGTAGCCGAAGGCGATGCCGCGACCGTTGGGCTGGAGCTGCTCGGGCGTGACCTCCTCGATCTCGAAGTCCCGGGTCAGCACGTCGCGGATGGCCTCCTGCTTCGCCGGGCTGTCCTTCAGGCCGGTGAGCAGCCGGTGAGTCGGGAACACCGTCAGGCCCTGGTCCCCGAGCGAGCAGAGGAACATGAGCACGTAGCGGTGCTCGCCCTCGCCGCCGACCTCTTCGGCGTAGACGCGGGCCGTCTCGTAGCGGTGGTGGCCGTCCGCGATCAGCAGCTCGGCATCGGCGAGTCCCTCCTGGAGCGCCGCGATCGACTCCGGGTCGCCGATCCGCCAGAGCGTGTCCGCGGCGCCGTCGTGGTCGCGCGCGGTGGCGAAGGGCTCGCCCGCGGCGGCCTCCTCGAGCGCCCGGCCGGCGTGGCCGGCCCGGTCGGGGAAGAGGCTGAAGATGGGGGACAGGTTGGCCCGCGTCGCCCGCGTGAGGCGGAGGCGATCCTCCTTCGGGCCGGGGTGGGTGCGCTCGTGCGGGCGGATCCTCCCGGGTCCGTAGTCGTCTACGCGCACGCGCGCGAAGAAGCCCTCCCGGCGGCGGGCCGAGCCGTCGGGCCCGGTGTAGTCCTGGCGCAGTAGCCACATCGCCGGCTCCCGCTCCCGGATCAGGACGCCCTGCTGGCGCCAGGCCTGAAAGGTGTTGGCGGCGTGCAGGTAGGGATCGCCGTGAGCTGCCTCGGGGAGGTCGATTTCGACCACGTTGAACGGGCTCCGCGAAGCGAGCTCCGCTCGCAGCTCGGCGTCGATCACGTCGTAGGGGGGCGCGATGACGGACTCGAGCGATCCGACGGCCCCGAGGTCATAGCGCAGCGTGCGCAGCGGCTGAACGTCGGCCATGGAGGCCGTCAGGCTACAGACGCGGCCTCGGCCCCGGGACCGAATCGGCGTTCCCGCCGAGGAGGGCCGCCGCGGCCGCGAACGCCTCGTGCCAGCCGACGCGTTCGGCGGCGTCGGCCAGCGGGCGGGCGATCGCCGCCGCCGCCTCGCCGTCGCCGCTCTCCAGCCTCACCCGCGCCACGGCGAGCTGGGCGTGGCTGCCGAACAGCCAGGCCCCACCCGGGGGGACGGTGATCTCCCTCATCATCGCCTCGGCCTCGTCCGCCAGCGCGAGCGCGCGCTCTCGCTCCTCGAGCAGCCAGGCCGCCCACGCCAGGTGCGCCGTGCAGCGCAGCACCTCGCCGGCCGCCTCCGACGCGCGGGCCGCCTCGGCCCCCGTCTCCAGCACCGACGCCGCCTCGGCGGGCTCGCCCAGCTCCAGGAGGAGCCAGCCGAGGGTCGCCGAGCACCAGCCCTCCCACTCCGGCGTACCGAACTCCGCGGCGGCTTCCCTGGCCAACCGGGCCAGCTCGACGGCGCGGTCATGGTCGCCGCGGGCGCGCTGGATGCACGCGTGCGTGTCCAGGAACAGGGCCTCGTTGGCCCGGTCGCCGATCTTGCGGTTGATCTCGAGCGCCTCGTCGGCGAAGGCGAGCGCGCGCTCGAGGTCGCCTCGGGCGAGCGGCGCCTGGGCCGACTCGAGGAGGGCAAAGGCGAGGTAGAACGCGTCGTCGCGGCGCCGATCGATGTCGACCAGCTCCGCGCAGTGGCGCTCGACCTCGTCGAGCTCTCCGAGCTTCAGCTCGGCGAGCTTCAACCCGTCGAGCGCCAGGCCCGTGATCTCCTCGTCGTCGTGGCGGCGGGCGATCGCCAGCGCCTCGCGTCCCTCGCTCAGCGCCCTGTCGAGGCGCAGCCGGTTGGCATCGAGGATCGTCAGGCGCGACAGCGCCCTCACCTCCGCCGCGTCGTCGGCGATCTCCCGTGCCACCGCGACCGCGCGCTCGCCGAGGGCCACGGCGTTCCTGTAGCCCCCGTAGCGGGCGAGGGTCAGATAGGTGAGCGCCTCGATCTCGACCGAGCGGTCGCCCTCCTGGCGAGCCTCCTCGAGAACCCCCTTTATCTCGGACCCGCCGGCCTCCTGGTCGCCGCTGAAGAAGAGGATCTTCGCCCGCTCGAAGCGCACGTCGCGAAGCCGCGCGCCCCCGATGCCGAGCTCGGTCGCCGCCTCGATGGCGGCCGTGTACTGCTCGATCGCCTCCTTTGCCGCAACGATGCGCCAGGCGGCGGCGCCCGCGCGCGCGTGGTAGTCGAAGGCGCGCTCGAGCTCGCCCGCATGGCGCCAGTGGTAGGCGAGCACTCCGAGCCGCTCGTCGATCCGGTCCGCGAACGCTCGCTCGATCGCCTCGGCGGCCCGCAGGTGGAGCTCCTGCCTGCGCCGCCGCAGCACGCTTCCGTAGGTCGTCTCCTGGATCAGGTGGTGGCGGAAGCGGTACTCCTGCTCGGGCCAGCGCAGGCCCTCCCGCACCAGGTCCGCATGACGCAGCTCGCGCAGCCCCTCGTCGAGGTCGCCTCCCTCAACGACGTCGGCCAGCAGGTTCCGCGTGAACCGCCGTCCCAGCACCGACGCGGCGCAGAGGAGCTCCCGCGCGTCCGGCGAGAGGACGTCCACACGCGCCAGCACGAGCTTCTCGACGGTCTCGGGAACCTGTACGTCGACGTCGCGGTCGAAGCTCCACTGGTCGCCGTCCCGGAGGAGCGCGCCGGTGTCGACGAGCGACCGAACCAGCTCCTCGAGGTAGAGCGGGTTGCCCTCGGCGCGCTCGAGCACCAGCTGCTCGAGCTCCGCGGGGAGGCCCGCGCCTCCGGCCAGCTCCGCGAGGAGCTCGCGATCGGCCTCCTGCGCCAGCGCGGTCAGCTCGACCGCCCGGGTGCGATGCGCGTGGTCGCGGAGGGAGTCCTCGCGCAGCCGCCAGGAGGCATGCTCCGGCTCGGGCCGGCCGGCCAGCACGAGCAGGAGCGGGGCCTCGTCGGTCAGGTCGAGCAGCTCGACGAGCAGCGCGACCGACGCCGAGTCGGCCCAGTGCATGTCGTCCACGGCCAGCAGCACCGGGCCGTCGGCCGCCAGCCGCTGAACGAGCTCGCCCACCGCCCGGAAGACGCGCAGCTGAAGGTCCTCGGGCTGGAGCCGCGCCATCACCGCGGCGTCCTCCGCCCCCGGCGCGAGCCCGAGGACGGACGCGAGGAAGGGCCGCAGGTCGGCGCCACGGTCGCCGAAGAGCTCCAGCAGCCGCTCGTCGAGGAGCGCCGCCAGCTCGGCGTCCGGATGCTCCGGCGTCACGCCCAGCCATTCGCGCAGGAGGACCTGGAAGGGGAAGTAGGGCAGCGCCTCCCCGTAGGAGACGCAGCGTCCCTCGAGCCAGACCGGGTCGCCGCCGGCCGAGCTGGAGCGCTCGAGGCGCCGCCGCAGCTCCGCGAGGAGACGGGTCTTGCCGAGGCCGGCCTCCCCAGTCACGAGCAGGACCCCGCCGGCGCCCGAGAGCAGTTCGTCGAGCGCCCGCCGGGCGTCCTCGAGCTCGCGCTCCCTTCCCACCAGGCGCGTCCGGGCGGGCTGGCTCCGCCGGCCGCCGCCCGCGCGCTGCCCGCGCGGCCGGTGGGCCACCACCGTGCCGGCCTTGCCCTTGAGCGTCAACTCGACCGGCTCGCCCCATTCGAAGGCGTGCTCCACGAGATCGAACGTGTGGGGCCCGACGAGCATCGAGCCGGGCTCCGCGGCGGCCTCGAGCCGCGCCGCCGTGTTGAGCACGTCACCCATCGCGCCGAACTCGATCGGGCGCGCGCCTCCGACGGCGGCCAGCACGGCCAGTCCAGTCTCCACGCCCACCCGAACGGCGAAGCCCTCGAGGTCGCGCTCCTCGACGAGCTCGCGCGAGTAGATGTCCATCGCCTCCAGCACGCGCAGCCCGGCGAGCACGGCCCGCTCCGCGTCGTCCTCATGGGCGACCGGCGCTCCGAACAGCACGAGCGCGCCGTCGCCGGCGACGCGCTCGACGTGACCGCCGAGCGCCTCGGTCGCCCGCACGGCCCGGGCCACGCCCTCGCCGACGGTCGCCTGGAAGTCCTCGGGGTCGAGCCGCTCGCCGAGGACGGTGGAGCCGACCACGTCGGCGAACAGCGCCGTGACCACCTTCCGCGCCTCGCGCTGGGGCGCCTCGACCGCGAGGGATGTCCCGCAGCCCGAGCAGAAGCGGGCATCGTCCGGGTTGGAACGCCCGCAGGCATGACAGACCCGCGAGTCCCCCACGAGCAGAGTGTAAGACGTGGTCCGGTGCTCGCCCGAACGGCGATCTCGCTGCGCTCCTCCCAGCCGGGTGGGGTACGGTCGCCAAATGCTCGAGCCGCTCCGCGAGCGAGGCCGGACGGTGGCCTTCGAGACCGGCGAGCGCCTGATGCACGAGGGGGAGCCGGGGGACAAGGTGGCCCTGATCCTGACCGGCCGGGTCAAGGTCAGCCACGTCGGCACCGACGGCCGTGAGCAGGTCCTCGACTTCCGCGGCCCGGGCGAGCTGGTCGGCGAGCTGGCGGCGGTCGACCAGGCGCCCCGGTCCAGCTCCGTCACCGCGATCGAGCCGGTCGAGGCCCAGGTCGTCTCCGCACTCGACTTCCGCGCGCTGCTCGACCGTCCCGAGTTCGCGGCCGAGCTGCTGCGCCGGCTGAGCCAGCGCTTCCGCGACGCCGATCGCAAGCGGATCGAGTTCGGCGCCACGGACACGGTGGGCCGCGTCGCGGCCAGGCTGGTGGAGCTGGCCGAGCGCTACGGCGAGCCGGACGGCGACGGGGTGGCGATCGCGCTCCCGATCAACCAGGAGGAGCTGGCCGGCTGGACGGCTGCCTCGCGCGCGTCGATGGCGAGCGCCCTCCAGACGCTGCGCGAGCTCGGCTGGATCGAGACCGGGCGGCGGCGGATCAAGGTCCTGGACATCGAGGCCCTGCGCAGGCGCTCAGTCCAGAATTAGGTGGACCGCGCATCTAGGGCGATCTAGGGTCGCTCCATGGGATCGCGCGCCGTAGTCCTCTCCCCGCACCCGGACGACGCGGTCCTGTCCTGCTGGCATGTCCTCGAGGAGGACGACGTCAAGGTGGTCACCGTGTTCGCCGGCGTGCCCGAGCAGGGCGCGACCGGCTGGTGGGATCGCCTCACCGGGGCCGCCGACTCGACGGTCCGGGCGCGCGAGCGGATCGAGGAGGACACCCGCGCGCTCGCTCTCGCCGGCACGGCTCCGGTGACGCTCGACCTGCTCGACGCCCAGTACCGGACCGACAACGGCACGCCGGCGGTCGCGGAGGCGATCGCCGATCACGTCCTTGACTCCGACACCGTCTACGCGCCGCTCGGCGTCTTCCTCGCCCCGGACCACCGCTTGGTCCGTGACGCGGCGTTCGAGCTCCGAGACGACGTCCGGGTCTACGCCGACCACCCGCACGCGGGCATATGGGGCCTGCCCGGCTGGGTCACCGGCGACGGCGCCGGCCCGCTCGACGTCGACGCCGGCTGGCGCGGGTTGATGATCGAGAGCGGCCTCGACCCCGACGCGCTCCGGCCGACGGTGCACGCGCTCGACGACGAGGTCTTCGAGCGCAAGCTCGCCGCCGTGCGCTCCTACGGCACTCAGGTCGCGGCGCTCGAGCGCGAGGCGCCGCTCTCGCAGCTCCGCTGGGAGGTCACGTGGACACGCTGACCGCCACCAAGCCGCCCCAGCCATCCCGCGCCCGCTACCCCGACGAGCAGGGGTACGCCGAGCGCGCCGGCCGGAAGCTGTTCTACGAGGTCTACGGGGAGGGTGAGCGGACGCTCTTCTTCCTGCCGACCTGGACTCTCGTGCACTCGCGCATGTGGAAGGCGCAGCTGCCGTACTTCTCGCGCCACTACCGGGTGCTGACCTTCGACGGCCTGGGCAACGGCAAGTCGGACCGGCCCAGG
>JBJMLJ010000289.1:0-2902 GCA_045805365.1 Thermoleophilaceae bacterium | reverse complement strand
GGAGGCGGCGGGGGTGGAGGACGGGCACCTGGCCATCGCCCTCGTGTTGCCGGGTCGGATCCGGGAGCTCAACCGCGAGCACCGGGGCCTCGACGAGGCCACGGACGTGCTCTCCTTTCCCGTCGACGAGCCCGGCGAGGGAGTCGGCCCGCGCGAGCTCGGCGACGTGGTGATCTGCCCGGAGCACACGGAGGACCTGCGCGAGGCCGCCGTCCACGGGGTCCTCCACCTCTGCGGCTACGACCATGAGACCGACCGGGGCGAGATGCTCGAGCTCCAAAGCAGGATCCTCGCCTCGTTGTGACACGGTCCGGCTTCGTGGCGCTGGCGGGCCGGCCCAACGCCGGCAAGTCGACGCTGGTCAACGCGATCGTCGGCGGCAAGGTGGCGATTGTGTCCGACAAGCCGCAGACGACTCGGCGGGAGATCCGCGGTATCGCCACCGGCGAGGACTGGCAGCTCGTGCTCGTCGACCTGCCCGGAGTCCAGCGGCCGCGCGACGAGCTCACCGAGCGGATGCAGGCTCGCGTCGAGCGCGCGCTGGCGGATGCGGACGCGGTGCTGTTCGTGTTGGGCGGCGAGCAGAAGATCGGGCCGGGTGACCGGTTCATCGCCCGCGCGATCCGCAAGGTCGGCCTGACGGCGGTGATCGGCCTCAACAAGGTCGACTTGCTCGACAAGTCGCGCACCCTGGCGGCACTTGGGGCGGCGGCTGAGCTCGGCGTCGAGGGCGAGGTGTTCCCGGTGAGCGCGAAGACCGGCGACGGCGTGCCCGAGCTGGTAGAGCACCTGGTCTCGCTGCTGCCCGAGGGGCCGTTGCTGTACCCGCCGGAGGAGAAGAGCGACCTGCCCGAGGCGGTCAGGCTCGCCGAGCTGGTCCGCGAGCAGGCGCTCAAGCGCACGCGCGACGAGGTGCCGCACGCGGTGGAGGTGGAGATCGACGAGCTCGAGGAGCGCGACGACGGCTCGCTGGTCGTCCACGCCCGCCTCTGGGCCGAGACCGAGTCCCAGAAGGGCATCCTGATCGGCGCCGGCGGGCGGATGGTCAAGGCGATCGGCAGCTCCGCGCGCGGGGAGATGGAGCAGATGACGGGCAGGCAGGTCCACCTCGACCTGAGCGTCCGCGTGCGCAAGGGCTGGCGCCGCGACGAGGGCCTGCTCGACCGGCTGGGGATCGAGTGAAGGGGCGGTCGGAGCTCTAGTCGCCTGGACCGGCGTCCAGGCGGGTGACCGCATAGAGCCGCGGCGCTTCGGCGATCCCCTTCAGGACAGGGGAGCCTGCGTCGGTCCACACATACCTGTCGCGCGCCGCCTGCCGGACCTCCTCCGTGGCCACCACCGCATCGGGGTCCGCGACTCCCGTGATCCGGCTCGCCAGGTTGACCGTCTCGCCGTACCAGTCGCCGGCGCGCTCGAGCGCCGCACCAGCTGCGATCCCCGCGCGGAGCTGGGGAAAGCCGCCGCCCAGTTGACGCGCCGCGTCCACGAGCGCCAGGAGTCCCTCGATCAACGGCTCCGGCCGGGCGGAGACGAGCATGACCGCGTCGCCGATCGTCTTCACGAGCGACACGCTCGGCGGCATGACCTGAGCCGCCGTCTCCTCCAGCCGCGTGGCGATCTTGCCGAGCTCCTCTGGCGGGACCCTCTGGCCTAGCCGGGTGAAGCCGACCAGGTCGGCGAAGGCGACGTTGACGTGGCGGGCGCCGGGCGTCTTGCCGGCGACGATCTCGTCCGCGCCGATGTACTCGCTTGCGGCGAGCCGGCGCAGTTGCGCCTCGAAGGCGAGCGCGATCACCCGGCTCGTGTTGGGAACGAGCAGGCGTGTCGCCCGCGCCCACAGGAGACCCGCCTCGCGCTCGGTCATCCCCTGCTGCAGCGTGGCCTCGATCAGGGCCGTCCGCGAGACGGCCGCGATCTGGGCCACGCCGCGTGCGATGACGCGGTTTATCTCGGCTATCGCGGGGGTGCGGATGCCGGCGCTGACGCCGATCTGGTGCAGCCGCGCGAGCTCGAGCTCCCCCTCTCCGTAGCAGGGGACGCCCGGTTCGGTCGACGGCAGCCCGAGGGCGGCCAAAGCCTCCTGGATCTCGGCCACGGGCAGCCCCACCTGCTCCGCCAGGTCCTCGGCCGAATAGCGCTCCTCGCTGCGCAGTAGTCGTTCGACCGGAAGGAGGGCTAGGCGGTCCTGCTCGACGGCGCTGCGCAGCTCCACGATCGTGCAGCCGTCGTCGAGCAGGTCCCGAAGCAGCTGCTCGCGGGAGGCCCGAGCCTCCCCCTCGACGCCTTCGAGCAGGCCCTCGGCCGCGAAGTCGACCTCCTCCGCCACGATCCGCAAAGGTAGTCGGATGCCGGCTTCCGGGCCGCGCGTTGCCACAATGCTCCGGTGGACTTGCAGGTCGAATTCGACGAGAACGGGCTCGCGCCGTGCGTGGTGCAGGACGCGCGGAGCGGCGAGGTGCTCACGCTCGCGTACATGAACGAGGACGCCCTGGAGCGCACGCGCGAGAGCGGCGAGGTCTGGTTCTGGAGCCGCTCGCGCCAGGAGCTGTGGCACAAGGGGCAGACCTCGGGGAACGTCATGCGCGTCCGCGAGCTGCGCTACGACTGCGACCTGGACGCCGTGCTGGCGCTCGTCGATCCGGCAGGGCCGGCATGTCACACGGGCGAGCGGACCTGCTTCCACAACGGCGATCTCGCCCCGCTGCCGAGCGAGGCGCTGCCCGCGCTCGAGCGCGTCATCGCCGCACGGAAGGCGAGCGCGCCCGAGGGCAGCTACACCGCCGAGCTGTTGGCCGACCCGCCGCGCATCGGGGAGAAGGTGCGGGAGGAGGCCGAGGAGGCGGCGCGCGCCGCGCGCGAGGAGGACGACTCGCGGGTGGCCGAGGAGGCCGCCGACGTGCTC
>JBJMLJ010000288.1:0-2457 GCA_045805365.1 Thermoleophilaceae bacterium | reverse complement strand
GACGAACACCACCATCGTGAGCCAGATCATCCCCGTCAACCGCACCTACGCGCCGATCCAGGCGTTCGTGGACGAGCTGCGGCGCTGCGGCCTCGCCCACGCCGTGACCTGCCCCGGGTCCCGCAACGCGCCGCTGATCCTCACCCTGGCGGGCCAGGAGGGAATCGAGGCGATCTCCGCGATCGACGAGCGCGCGGCGGGGTTCCTGGCCCTGGGCCTGGCAAAGGCGAGCGGAAAGCCCGTGGCGGTCACCTGCACCTCCGGGACCGCGGCGGCGAACCTGCACCCCGCGGTGGTGGAGGCCCATGAGGCGCGAGTCCCGCTGATCGTCCTGACGGCCGACCGGCCGCCGGAGCTCCGCGACGTCGGGGCGGGACAGGCGATCGACCAGCAGCGGCTCTACGGGAGCGCCGCCAAGTGGTTCGTCGAGGTCGGCAACCACGAGCCCGGACGTGACTCGGCCGTGCACCACCGCGCGCTTGCCTGCCGGGCCTGGTGGACCGCCGCGGGCGGCCGGCCCGGACCGGTGCAGCTCAACTTCCCGCTTCGCGACCCGCTCGCGCCGGTCGAGGAGGAGCTGGACGCCGGCCCCTGGCAGGGGCGCGCGGACGGGCGCCCCTGGGTGGAGCTGCGCGAGCACTCGAGCGCGCCCGACGCGAACGACGTCCAGCGGCTGGCCGACAGGATCGCGGCAACGCCCCGCGGAGCGATCGTCTGCGGCCCGACACGCGAGGACGTCGGCGAAACGGTCGCCCGACTGGCCGGCGAGGTGGGCTGGCCGGTCCTGGCCGAGCCTACCTCCGGGCTGCGCTGCGGCGGCCACGACCGCTCCCAGGTGGTCGCGCACTACGACGTGCTCCTCCGCGTCCAGGCCTTCACCCAGGAGCACCTCCCGGCGCTCGTGCTCCGCGTCGGCGACACGCCCACGTCGAAGCCCCTCCGCGAGCTGCTCGCGCGAACCGAGCAGGTGATCCTCGACCCCGACGCCGCCTGGCACGAGCCGACCCGCTCGGCCGGGCTGCTCCTGCACGCCGCCGCCGCGCCGGCGTGCGACGCGCTCGCCGGCGCCCTCGAGATGCGCACGAGCGAGCGCGAGCCGGGCTGGATCGAGTCCTGGCGCAGGGCGGACTCCGCGGTTCCGGAGGCTCTCGCCGGGGCGCCCGACCCGTTCGAGCCGAAGGCGCTCGCGGCGGTCGAGCCGGCGCTGCCGGACGGGGCGGTCGTCTGGGTCGGCTCGTCGATGCCGATCCGCGATCTGGAGGCCTACTTCCCCCAGTCCGAGAAGCCGATCCGCTTCCTCGCCAACCGCGGCGCCAACGGGATCGACGGCGTCGCCGCGTCGGCCGCCGGCGCGGCGCTGGCGCACGGGGGCCGAGGCTGGCTGCTCACGGGCGAGCTCGGCCTGCTGCACGACCTGGGCGGGCTGCTGGCGGCCGGCCGCGCCGGGGCCGAGCTGACCGTCGTCTGCCTCGACAACGGCGGCGGCGCGATCTTCGACTTCCTGCCGGTCGCCGCGGAGGCGGACCGCGAGCTGTACGAGCGGCACATCGCGACGCCGGCGGGAGTCGACCTCGAGCGGGTCGCCTCGCTCGCCGGGCTCGGTTACACGGAGGCGGCCACCGACGACGAGGTCGCGGCCGCCGCCGCCGAGCCCGGCCTCGTGGTCGTGCGCAGCGACCGCGCCGACAACGTCCGGCTTCACCGGGAGCTGGTCGAGCGGGTGGCGGCAGTCATCTCCTGAGCGATCGCGCTACGGTGCAAGTCGACGGAGGTGGGCCCCGTCTCGAGGGAGGTACGGCCGGATGGCCGCAGATCGTTTGACGTCGCTGGACGCCTCGTTTCTCGACGTGGAGACGACGTCTGCGCACATGCACGTGGGCTGGACGGCGAGGTTCGCGCCGCCGCGCGACGGTGCCGCCCCGAGCTTCGAGCGGCTGCGTGACCACATCGCCTGCCGCCTGCGGCGCGCGCCGCGCTACCGGCAGCGGCTCGCGGAGGTGCCGCTCGGACTGAACCGGCCGGTCTGGGTGGACCACGAGGAGTTCGACGTCGACCGGCACGTCCGCCGAGCGCCGAGCGACGATCTGGGCGAGCTGGCGGACACGGTGATGTCGACGCCTCTCGCTCGCAATCGCCCGCTCTGGGAGCTGTGGATCGCCGACCGCCTCGAGGACGGCGGCCTCGGGGTGGTCGGCAAGGCCCACCACTGCATGGTTGACGGCATCGCAGCCGTCGAGCTCGCCGCGCTCCTGCTCGACCCTGAGCCGGACTCGCCCCCCGACGAGCCGGAGGAGTGGCGGCCCGCGTCGGGCCCCGGCGCCGGCGAGCGGCTGTTCGCCGGCCTCGGCGACCGCGTGGCCGAGGAGCTCGACCTCGTGGCGCTCCCCGCGAAGCTGGCCGGCTCCCCACGCCGCGCCGGCGGGCTCCTCCGCCGTGCCGGCCAGGCGTTCGTGAGCT
>JBJMLJ010000287.1:0-2094 GCA_045805365.1 Thermoleophilaceae bacterium | reverse complement strand
CGACTATGCGGATCGCGGCGTGCGCGTGCTCGCCGTCAACCCGAACGACGCCGGGCGCTACCCGGCCGACTCCTTCCAGGCGATGAAGGAGCGCGTGGCGGCGGACGGCGGCTGGCCGCTGCCCTACCTGCGCGACGAGACCCAGGAGGCGGCCAGGGCGTTCGACGCGAAGACGACGCCCGACGCCTTCGTCTTCGACGCCGACGGCGCTCTCCGCTACCGGGGCGCGCCCGACGCGGACCACCGCGACCCCTCACAGGACGCCGTCTGGCTGCGGGACGCCCTCGACACCCTGCTCGTGGGCGGCGATCCCGAGCCGGCCGAGACCGAGCCGGTCGGCTGCAGCATCAAGTGGAAGCCGGGCGCCTGACAACGGCGTGCTGGCCGTCGCCCTCGGGCTAGCAGCAAGCCTCTCCTGGGGGATCTCCGACTTCCTCGGCGGCCTCAAGAGCCGCACGCTCCAGCTGCTCACGGTGCTGGTGCTGTCCCAGGGCATCGGACTGCTGGGGATCACCGTGATCGTCCTCGCCCGCGGGCGGGCGGCGCCCGACCTCGAGCACGTGGCCTACGCCTGCCTCTCGGGCGTCGCCGGGGCCATGGGGCTGGCCGCCTTCTACCGCGGCCTGGCCGTGGGCGCGATGGCGGTCGTCGCGCCGATCTCGGGCACCGCGGCCGTGCTGCCGGTCGCCTTCGGGCTGATCACGGGGGAGCGGCCGGGCGCGCTCCAGGCCGCGGGGATCGTGCTCGCGATCGTCGGCGTCGTGCTTGCCTCACGCGAGCTGCCGGAGGAGGGCGGGCCGCCGCAGGTCGCCACGGGCGCCGGCCTGGCGCTGCTGTCGGCGCTCGGCTTCGGAACGTTCTTCGTCGCCATGGACGCAGCCAGCGAGCAGGACGTCTTCTGGGCCATCTTCTTCAACCGCGTCACGAGCTTCTCGATCCTCGCCCTCGCGGCGCTCGTCATCCGCCCGCGACTGTACGTGGGCCGGCCGGACCTGCGTGCCCTGCTCGTGATCGGCGGGCTCGACATCTCCGCCAATGCCCTGTTCGCCGCCGCGACGACGGAGGGCCTCGTCAGCGTCGTCGCGGTGCTGGCCTCGCTCTATCCGGTGGTCACCGTCCTGCTGGCCCGTGTAGTGCTCGGCGAGCGGGTGCGGCGCCTGCAGGAGGCGGGAGTAGTCGTGGTGGTGGCCGGCGTGGCGCTCATCAGCGCCGGGTGAGGCCGTAGTGCGGTGCTCGCGCGATCGGCGATCGCGCTGCGCTCCTCCTAGTCGTCCAGCTTGTCCCGCTCCGGTGGCTCTGCGGGCTCGGCCTCGGGATCCTGTTGGGGGTGCGGCTCGCTGGTGCTGCGGCTGCCTGTCGAGGGGTGGGGCTCGTCGCGCGGATCCTCGCGCTTCTCGTAGGGATCCGGCCATTCGGTCGGATCGGGCTCGTCCACCGGGTTGTTCAGGGGGTGGTGCGGTTCCTTGTCCATGTCACCCGGCTACCCGGCCCCCGAGGGGGCCTAACGGTCGCCCGTGACGGCCGCCACGACCGCCGCGGTGTCGCGCAGGTCCTCCAGCACCTCGTCGGCGCCGCAGGCGCGTAGCTCGTCGACTCCGTAGGGCCCGGTGGCCACGGCGACCCCGCGCGCCTCCGCCGCGTGGGCGGCATGGACGTCGAGCGGCGTGTCGCCGATCAGGACCGTGGCGGTGGGCTGGCCGTGCTTCGCGCGGGCACGCTCACGCGCCACGCCAACGAGGTCCGAGCGCGCGGCGTGGGGATCCGAGCCGTAGCCCCCGGCCTCGAAGTCGAGGAAGGCGTCGAGCCCGAAGGCGGACAGCTTGACCGCTGCGTTCGCCTCGAGGTTGCCGGTCAGGACGGATTGGATCAGGTCGTCGCGGCGGGCAAGTGCCTCGAGGGCCTCGCGCGCACCGGGGTACGGGTGACCCTCGGCGCGGATCCTGTCCCTGCGCGCGGCGAGCCCCTCGGCGAGCTCCGCGAGCATCCGCGGCAGCCGGCCGTGGTCCTCTCCGAGCATGGCCATCGCGATCTGGTGGTCGGTATGGCCGGCCATCGCCACCGCGCCCGCGAACGGCCGCCCGAGCACAGCCCGGT
>JBJMLJ010000286.1:0-3291 GCA_045805365.1 Thermoleophilaceae bacterium | reverse complement strand
CGGGCTGTGAGCGCCAGCGTCGCGATCGCCACCGGCACGGTCGCCGGCAGCTCGTCGACGGCGAAGAAGAGGAGGTCGAAGACCGCGGCTATCGCCAGCACGAGCAGCGCGGCCGCACCGCCGCGCCTGCCCTCGCGTACGACGACCGCTCCGAGCAGGGCGGCGACGAAGAGGTCCCCGTAGCCCATCACCGCGCTGCCGAACAGCGCCCGCTGGAGCGACGGCAGCCCGCCGGGGGCCACGGCGGCGTTGAGCGTTCCGTTCGGGGCCTGGAGCAGGTCGCTGACCGTGAGCGCCGTGTCGGCCAGCGCCATCACGACGATCCCCCCCTTGAGCCAGGCCAGCGGCGCGACGGCGGCCAGCAGGACGCCGAGCGTCACGCAGCTGAGCGCGATGAGGGCCACCGCGGCGGCCTCGCCGAGCAGGCCGTTCTTGTCGAGCGCCGCCACGAGGAACAGGACCGCCGCCAAGGGGGCCAGCGCCGGCCGGGCGCCGCGCATCCCCCAGCCGAGGGCCGCGGCCGCGAGCGGCGGGACGGCCACGAGGGCGAGGTCGGCCAGAGCCGTCGCCGAGCCGGTCGCCTGGACGCCGAAGATCGTCGCCACGAGCGCCAGTGCCGGCACGCTCGCCCAGGCGCGGCCTCCCAATCGCCGCGCCCAGCCGAGGTCGCGCTTCGCGGGGAGCGCGACGGTGGCCGCCTGCGCGCCGAGCAGCGCGGCGTCGGACAGCCAGAACGGCAGGGCCATTACTCGCCCGCGGGCGCCGCGGGCTGGGTGCCGCCGGCCGCGGCCTTCAGGCTGCTCTCGACACCCTTCAGCCCTTCGCCCGGGTTGACCCGCACGCGAGGCAGCTCGTACGTCGCGTTCGATGGGGCGGCGACGCCTTCGTTGGTCGTGGTCGCCGCCAGGTAGCCGGCGTCCTTCACCGCGGCGATCACGTGCGCGTCGTAGCGGCCGGCGGGGTAGCAGAAGAAGTCGACCGGCACGCCGAAGTGGTCGTGAATCCAGCGACGCGAGGTGGCGACCTCGTAGCGGAGCCGCGCGCCGTAGACGGTCCTGAGGTCGGGGTGCGTCATCGTGTGGGCGTCGACCTCCCAGCCCGCCCTCACGAGTCCCCGGACCTGGCTCGAGCGGAGGGTCGTGTGCAGGGTGGCGACCTCGAGGTTGAGCACACCGGGCCAGCGGTGGCCTCGCAGGATCGGCATCGCGTTGGTGTACTGGCTCGCGTAGCCGTCGTCGAAGGAGAAGACGATCGGCTTCGAGGGCAGCAGCCCTCCCCGGTGCCAGGCCTTCCAGACCTGCGCCAGCGTGACCGCGTGGTAGCCGCGCGCGGCCAGGCCGTCGACCTCGCTCTTGAACTCCTCGCGCGGGACCCAGAGGCCGGGGAGGGGGGTGCCCGCCGGGGCCCCGTCGATCACGTGGTACATCAGGATCGGCACGCGCTCGCGAGGCGCCCTGTGCGCCCCCGGCATGGTGGCGGTGGTGGTCGACGCGCTGGCGGTCGTCGTGCGCTGAGCGTGCGAGCGGTGGTGAGTGGCGCCGCCGCAGCCCGCCAGCGCCAGGAGCAGGAGGAGAGAGAGGGAGCGGCTCGGGCTGGACGCCATCAAGGCGACCCTAGCCAGCCCGCCTCAGTAGCCGTCGGGGTGCCTGATGGCGAAGCCGTCGGAGGGGCGGTGCTCGCTCGTCCAGCGCGAGCCGGTGCGCGAGCGGGCGCTCGTGTCGAAGCGCATGCCCGCGACGACCATGTAGACGTGGCTGCCGTTGGCGTAGATGGTGATCCAGCTCCCGTGGCCGCTCGCTCCCCAGTGGGCGAAGTCGCCGGAGACCATCGAGCTGTCGAGGAGCCCGCCGCCGTGGAGGGCGTAGGAGACCGATCCGGAGCAGTCGTAGCCGGTGTCGTCCCAGCTGCCGTGGCCACCGCCCCACTTGTAGGGGGTCTTGGCGATCTTGTTGCCGGCGGCGATGACCTTCTTGATCACGCGCGGAGCCGAGGCCGGCGGGATCGCGAAGCCGTCCGAGCCGACCCGTCCCCTGGCGCCCGGGACGGTCTCGGTTGGCGGCGGGGGCGGGACGAAGGCGGCGCCGCCCGTGCCCGGGCTGGAGACCGCGCGCCGGATGGCCCGCTGCTCGCGGCGAGTGGCGATGCCGTCGGCGTGAAGCTCGAGGTCGCGCTCGGTCGCCTTGAGGGCCCGCTTCGTCCGCCGGCCGAAGTCGCCGTCGCGGCTGGTCCTGTGGCCGACGAGGGTGAGGTAGCGCTGGAGCCGCTTGACGTCCTTTCCGCGCATGCCCAGCTCGAGCGTGCGGGACGCGTAGCGCGCCGCGCTCGCGGGAGCCGGAATCGCCACCGCGAAAGCCAGCGCGGCGATGACGAGCGTCAGTGGTGTCCTGGCACCGTGGGGCATATCGGCGTTGGCCTGCGGGGTTAGCTGTCGGGCTCGCGCTGGTGTTGCGCTTCGCCGCGATCACGCGGCGTTCGCCCCAGGCCGTTGGTCGGCCACTTGGTTCCCCCGTTCTCCCGTCTCGCCAGACGGGAGATTCGGCGTAAACAGCGTGGCCACTATAGAGGTCGGCCGGGCGGCTTCGTCCGCTCGTCCTGGGCCGGTTCTTGCAAATGCCGTCTAACCCTTGATCGAGGCCAGCAGCCAGAGGCCAAGGCTCGTGAAGCCGACCATCGCCGTGAGCATCCACTGCTGGGTCCGTGTCGCGAGGCGGCGGTCGGGGAAGAGCGCCAGGGCACGGTCGTGGGCGAGGGCGATGGCCGCCACGTGGCCGCACACGAGCGCCCCGACCTGGAGGTACCAGACGGCCGCCTTCGAGAGCAGGTGGTAGTCGATCGTGGCGTGCGCCGTGCCGAACAGGTCGCTCCCGTGCCCGAGCGGGTCGGAGACGAGGAACCCGATGGCCTGGCCCTGGTAGAGGAGGAACGTGCAGTAGTGCGCGAGCACGTAGGCGAACGCGATCGGGACCAGGGTGTGGATGAACCGGGCTCGCAGCTCCGGGATCGACAGCTTGACCCCCCGGGCTTCGTGCATGCCGCGGATCCCCACCGAGTAGACCGCGGCGACCACTCCGATCATCGTCGCCAGGCCGAGCGTCCCGGCGAGCTCGCTCGGCGGGTTGGACACGAGGTCCCGCCACGTGACGGTGCTGGAGAGGCCGTCGAAGCTCGTCGAGCCGAGCATCACGAAGAGCAGCGCCGTGGTCCCCGGCAGCACGACGAGGGCGGGGACGCCCGAGAGAAAACGCCGGCGCCAGATCTCGCGGCCGCGCAGCTCGAGCGGCGACAGCCGCG
>JBJMLJ010000285.1:0-2060 GCA_045805365.1 Thermoleophilaceae bacterium | reverse complement strand
CTGAAGACGCACACGGCCACCGCCCCGGACGACGCGGTGAGCTCGGCGGTCGACTTCACGCTGCCGCGCCGATAAAGGCGGCAAAGCCCGGCCTAGGGCTCTCCCCGCGCCCGCCGCGCGTAGTCGCGCACCGCGATCGCGCCCTCGGCGACCAGGCCCAACAGGCGGTCGAGCGAGCGCTCGTCCACGGCCGACGCGGGCAGGTCGGCGTGGACCCAGATCTCCTGTGAGCGCGTGCAGCCGAAGCGGACCTGCCGCGTCTGGCGGTTCCACCAGAGCAGCATCCAGGGATCGAGGTCGGGCGCCGAGCCGAGCGCCGCGGCCTTCGCGGTGAGCAGGCCGTCGGCGATCCGCAGCCCGACGTCGAGCGGCTCCCCGCCGGCGGCCTCGCCAGGAACGGTGATGCCCCACTCGGAATCGGCCACGCGCCGCCCGCCCCCCGGCAGCGACGCCACGTAGGCGTCGACTACGTCCAAAGCAGCCACTCCGGCAGAGTACGCGCGGTGCGCGCGCTGGTGCAGCGGGTGAGCGAGGCCGCCGTCTCGGTGGACGGCGAGGAGCTGGCGCGCATCGGCCCCGGGATGCTGGTGCTGCTCGGCGTCGGGCGAGGCGACGGCCCCGACGAGGCCGACCGCATCGCCCGCAAGCTGCGGGCGCTGCGCATCTTCGAGGACGACCGCGGACGAATGAACGTGTCGCTCGACGACAGCGGCGGCGAGGTGCTCTGCGTCAGCCAGTTCACGCTCTATGGCGACGTGCGCAAGGGCAACCGGCCGAGCTTCGTCGACGCCGCGCCGCCGGAGGACGCGGAGCCGCTCTACGAGCGCGTCCGCGAGGCGCTCGGCGCCGAGGGCGGGCGCTTCGGCGCGCGCATGGCGGTCGCCCTGGTCAACGACGGCCCGGTCACCCTGCTGGTCGAGAACTGAAAGGGCCGAAGGCCCGGTTTCCCGGCTCTCTCCGCGAGCCCGCCGTAGGCGGGCCGCGTCTATACTCGTTCCTCGCTAGGACTTTCAGACGTTTGCGGCCGCCCGGCCGCGCCTGAAGGTGGGCTTCGCAGCCCACCTTTTTTTCGACCAAATTCAGATCAGGAACCAATGCAGATCGACCAAGTGCAGAACAAGATCGAGGAGCGGCTGGCGCACGTCGAGCCGGACGTCGAGGTGCTCGCGTGCGAGCGCATCGGCAGCGAGCGCGTGCGCCTGTTCATCGATCATCCGAACGGAGTCGATCTGGCCCTCTGTGAGCGCGTCACCGGCCACCTGCGCGACCTGCTCGTGGACTTCGGTCTCGAGGTCTCGTCGCCCGGGCCCCAGCGACCGCTCACCAAGCCCGACCACTTCCGCCGTTACGTCGGTCGCCGCGCGCGCGTGAGGACGCGCACCCCGCGCGACGGCCGCGGCAGCTTCACCGGCGAGCTGGTCGGCGCCTCCGACGAGGAGGTGACGGTCGCCGCGGACGGCGGCGTGGTCTCGATCCCGTATTCGGAGATCGGTCGCAGCAACCTGGTGGAGGAGGGAGCATGAGCAAGGAGATCCTCGACGCGGTCACCGTGCTCGAGCGTGAGAAGGGAATCTCGGCGGACAAGCTGATGGAGGCGCTCGAGGACGCGCTCCTGTCGGCCTACAAGAAGACGCCCGGCGCGGCCAAGTACGCGCGCGTGGAGGTCGACCACCAGAGCGGCGACTTCCGCGTCTATGAGCTGGACGTCCCTGAGGACCTCGAGGAGACGCTGCTCGACGAGGTCGAGGAGGAGGCCGGCGAGCCGCAGGTCGACCCGGAGACCGGCGAGCTGCGCGAGCCCGAGGCCCCGGAGATCCCGCTCGAGCGGCTGATGGAGTTCCGCGATCAGATCTCCGAGCGCGACGTCACGCCCGAGGACTTCGGCCGTATCGCGGCCCAGACCGCCAAGCAGGTGATCCTCCAGCGGATCCGCGAGGCCGAGCGGGACATGACCTTCGACGAGTACCAGGACCGGATCGGCGAGCTGATCACCGGCATCGTCCAGCAGTCCGACTCCCGCTACACGCTCGTCCAGCTGCGCGAGCGCGTCGAGGCGCTCT
>JBJMLJ010000284.1:0-3744 GCA_045805365.1 Thermoleophilaceae bacterium | reverse complement strand
GCGCCGCCCACACGAGCGCGGGCGCCAGGGCCGGCGAGGACAGGAGCGGTCCTACGGCGTGCGACGCCGCCTCGCCGACCGACGCCTGCCAGTAGTCGCGCGGGAGCACGCCGTCGGGGATTCCGAAGAGCAGCGACTTGCCGGTCATGACCTCGGCGGAGGCGAGCCAGACGAAGCCGAGCGCCGCCAGCGCCGCCCTGCGCAGGCTGCCGCGCACGAGAGCGGCAACTCCGACGAACGCCGGCGCCAGGCCGACGGCACCCAGCAGCGGCGCCAGCGCCGGCAGGGACCACAGGTGTCCCGCGCGAGGCAGGAGCAACGGAACCGGCACGAGCACCGCCGCCAGCAACAGGGCCGTGCCCTGTCGCCCCGCCTCCGGCGAGGCCAGCCAGGCGCATACCCCCAGCGCGGCGGCGATCCAGCCGACGCGCGGCAACAGGACCGTGAAGAGGGCGGCCGCCAGCGCCGCCGCGGCGGCCGAGAACGGCGGCTGGGGGCCGAGACCGACCAGGGCGGCGAGGACGAGGGCGCCCACGCCCGCGCCGGCCGCCGGCCGCGCCAGGCGCTCGCCGCCGGGCAGCGGCAGCAGCCGCCGGGCGGATGCCAGGCCGAGTCGCTCGAGCGTCTCCGGCTCGACCAGGCCGCCCTCGCTCGACAGCTCCGGCTCGGAGGCGCGCAGCTCTGCGGCGAGCTCGCGCGGCGAGGGCCGCAGGCCGGGGTCGGGCTCGACGGCGTCGTCGATCATGTCGCAGAGCTCCGGGGGCAGGTCGCGGCGGCGGGAGGCGAGCGACGGGAGCGGGCGGCCCAGCTTGCGAGCCGTGGCCGCGGGGCCCTTGCCTCGGACGGGGTTGATTCCGGTCCACGCCTCGTAGAGCGTCAGGGCCAGGGCATAGACGTCGGCGACCGGCGTGACCTCGCTCCCCTCGGCCTGCTCCGGCGCCATGTACTCGAGCGTCCCCACCACGTCGCCCGTGTGCGTCACGCGGTCGCCGCTCGCCACGTGGGCCACGCCGAAGTCGGTCAGCTTCGCGAAGCCCGCCCCGGCCGCCGGCTCGGCGACCACCATCACGTTCTGCGGCTTCACGTCGCGGTGGATCACCCCGCGCGCGTGCGCGTGGACGAGCGCGTCGCAGAGGGCGACGCCGATTCGGGCGACGTCGCGATCGGAGAGCGCCTTCGCCCGTTCCAGCTCGGCCAGGGTTCGGCCCTGAACCAGTTCCGAGACGAGGTAGAGCTGGTCGTCGTCCGCGGCCAGCTCGTAGAGCCCGACGATCCCGGGGTGATTGAGGCGGGCGGCCGCCCGGGCCTCGCGGACGATGCGGGCGTCTCCCCCGTCGCGCTGGATGACCTTCACGGCCACCTCGCGCTCGAGCTTCTCGTCCCAGGCCGACCAGACGACCCCGAAGCCGCCGCTCCCGAGCCGCTGTTCGAGCCTGTAGCGGCCCAGGACCGGCTGCTGGCCGGCCGGAATGCGCGCCGTGCTGGTCGCGGGCTGTCCCACCTCGGCTTCTGCTTCGGCCTCGGAAGTCCTCTCCCTGCCCCGGAAAGGCATGGCAACCGGCCCTCTGGTCATACTCCCCGCAAGCTGCCCGGCCGCTTAGGAGCCCGACCCTGTCTTTCCTCGACGAACCGGACGAGCCAGTTCGCCGCCCCAGACGGCCGCCTCCGAGAGGCCCGTCTGTAGACCGTCAGACCCTATTGGTCCGCCGCGGCATCGCGGCGGGCGCGGGCCTGCTCGTGCTGATCCTGCTCGTCCTCGGCGTACGCGGCTGCCTCAACGCACGCAAGAAGGACTCGATCAAGACGTACGTGCGCGACACCGGCGCCCTGCTCCAGGAGTCCGACCAGCAGAGCAGCGACCTGTTCAAGCTGCTGAGCGGCTCAAGCGGCGGCCGCGAGCAGGCGGTCGACATCCAGAACCAGCTCAACACCTACCGCGTCGATTCGCAGAAGCTGGTCGACCGCGCCAGGGGGACCTCCCACCCCGGCGACCTCGACAAGGCGCAGCGCTACCTGCTCGAGACGCTCGAGTTCCGTCGCGACGGGCTGGGGCAGATCGCCGACGCGTTACCCCAGGCGCTCGGCGACCAGGGCCGCAGGCAGAGCACCGACAAGGTGACCGCCAACATGCAGGACTTCCTGACGAGCGACGTCGTCTACAGCCAGCGCTTCGTGCCGAACCTCGAGTCGGTGCTGAAGGACGAGAACCTCACCGGCGAGGTCGACGTGCCGAAGAGCCAGTTCCTGCCGGACATCCAGTGGCTCCAACCGTCGTTCGTGTCCGACCACGTCAGCCGCATCCGGACCGGCGGCAGCAGCGGGCCGGCGAGCCCCGGCCTCCACGGCACCGGGCTCGGCAGCGTCAGCCTCGGCGGTCAAGCGCTCAGCCCCGGCGGCTCGGCGAGCGTCACCCTGACCAAGGACCTGGCCTTCCAGGTCCAGGTCCTGAACCAGGGCGAGAACACCGAGACGAACGTCCAGGTGAAGGTCACCGTGGGCAACGGCGGTAACGCGATCGACCTCAGCGGCACCCTCGACACGATCGCCGCGGGCGAGACCAAGACGGTCAAGATCGCCCTCGACCAGACACCGCCCACGGGCCAGAACGTTCCGATCACCGTCGAGATCGCGGCGGTGCCGGGCGAGAAGAAGACCGACAACAACAAGGGCACCTTCTCGGCGATCTTCACGAAGTAGCCGGGTGCGCTGGGGCCCGCGCTACCCTGCGGCTCCGTGGACGACCTCACCACGACGCAGGGCATCGTCGCCCTTGCCGCCGCGGGCGGCGCGCTGCTGGCCGTGCTCTGGGCGCTGGTCCTCTCGATCAAGCTGCGGCGGATGCACGCGGCCCAGAGGGCCGTGCTCGGCGACGGCGACCAGCGCGACCTCGTGACCCACGCTGCCACGCTCGAGAGCGCCTTCGTGCAGCTGCGCGACTGGGTGGAGGAGACGGCCGCCGGCCTGGAGCGCCGCGCGAGCACGGCCGACAACCGGATCGACGGCTGCATCGCCTTCACCTCGCTCGTCCGCTACGACGCCTACGGCGAGATGTCGGGCCGCCAGTCGAGCACCATGGCCCTGCTCGACTCCCGCCGCACCGGCGTGGTCGTCTCCTCGATCCTCCATCGCGAGCAGGCGCGCGTCTACGTGAAGCCGATCCACGAGGGCGAATCCGAGCTCGAGCTCTCCCCCGAGGAGCAGGAGGCGATCGAGACGGCGATGGCGGGGACGGCCGGCGCACCTGCCGAGGCCTGAGCCGGTCCGATGCGGGTCGCCTACCTGGGTCCCGCCGGGACCTTCACCGAGGAGGCCTTGCGCGCCTCCGTGACCGAGCCGGTCGAGGAGGTGCCCTACCCAACCGTCTACGAGACCGTCATGGCCGTCCAGGAGGGCGAGGTCGACCAGGCGGTCGTGCCGATCGAGAACTCCCTCGAGGGGGGCGTGGCGGCGACGCTCGACGCTCTCGCCGGAGAGGCCGATCGGGTCCGGATCGCCGCCGAGCTGGTGCATCCGATCCACCACTGCGTGGTCGCCCGGCGCGAGCTCGACCTCGGCGAGGTGACCCGCGTCGTCTCCCATCCCCAGGCGACCGCCCAATGCGCCCGCTTCCTCCGCGAGCGGCTCGGCCAGGCCGAGCGGGTGTCCGCAACCTCCACCTCCGACGCCGTCCGCCAGGTCCGCGACGCCGGCGAGCCCTGGGTGGCGCTCGGCTCCCGCCTGTCCGCGGAGCTCTACGACTGCCGG
>JBJMLJ010000283.1:0-2370 GCA_045805365.1 Thermoleophilaceae bacterium | reverse complement strand
CCTGCTGAAGGCGAGCGGCAGGCGAAAGCCCGGCTACTTCGCGTTCAGGCGGGCGGCCCTGGCGCTGGAGCGCTAGTCCTTCAGGAAGGACGGGATGTCGATGTCGTCGTCCGAGATCTCCAGCGAGCTGCGCTGGCGCTCGTCGAGCTCGACGTCCCGGCGGCGCGGCTCGCGCCGGCGGCCGGTGGTGTCCTCGGTGAAGAGCGGCAGGCCGCGTGCGCCCTGGAAGCCGGTGGCGATCACGGTGACCCGCACCGCGTCGCCCAGGCCGTCGTCGACGACGGCGCCGAAGATGATGTTCGAGTTCTGGTCGGCCGCGCCCTGGATGATCTCGGCCGCCTCGTTGACCTCGAACAGGCCGAGGTCGGTGCCGCCGGTGATGTTGAGCAGGATTCCGGTGGCGCCCTCCACCGACTGCTCGAGCAGCGGGCTCGAGATCGCGTTCTTGGCGGCCTCGGCGGCGCGGTTCTCGCCGCTGGCCTCGCCGATGCCCATCAGCGCCGAGCCGGCGTCCTGCATGATCGTGCGCACGTCGGCGAAGTCGAGGTTGATCAGGCCCGGGATCGTGATCAGGTCGGTGATGCCCTGGACGCCCTGGCGGAGGACGTTGTCGGCCTCGCGGAAGGCGTCGAGGATGCTGGTCCGGCGCTCGACCACGGCCAGCAGCTTCTCGTTGGGGATGACGATGAGCGTGTCGACCATCTCGCGCAGGCGGTCGACGCCCTCCTCGGCCTGCCGCTGCCGCTGGGCGCCCTCGAAGTCGAACGGCTTGGTGACCACGCCGACCGTGAGCGCGCCGATCTCCTGCTTGGCGACCTCCGCGATCACGGGGCCGGCGCCGGTGCCGGTGCCGCCGCCCTCGCCGGCCGTGATGAAGACCATGTCCGCGCCCTTCAGCGCCTCCTTGATCTCGTCGCGGCTCTCGTTGGCCGCGCCGTAGCCGATCTCGGGGTCGGCGCCCGCGCCGAGGCCTCGCGTGAGCTGGTCGCCGATCTGCAGCTTGATGTCGGCGTCGCACATCTGGAGCGCCTGGGCATCGGTGTTGACCGCGATGAACTCGACGCCCTTGAGGCCGGCGTCGACCATGCGGTTGACCGCGTTGGTGCCGCCGCCGCCGATGCCGACGACCTTGATGACCGCCAGGTAGCTACCGGTCTCCATCGCCCTTCCCTCGCTGGTGTAAGGAGTGTCGAAGCTCAAGCGCCTATCGAGGGTTCCACACGGCCTCGGAAACGCCGCAAAGACCGCACTGTAGGTGGAGTTCAGCGTTTATGTCAAACCTCCTCGCAAGGATCCATGCACGAACCCTCGAGGAGTGATCGAGAGTTGCCCCTACCCTTGACCTCGGGTCAAGGGTTTGTGGGCGAGGCCGGTGTCGTGCTCGTTGGCGCCGCCGGCGTCGTCGTGGCGGGAGTCGGCGTCACCGGCTCCGGGGGCGTGGTCTCGTTGACCGGAAGCCCTCCGGCGACGGGTCGCTCAGGCAGGCGCACGTCCACGTAGGTTGCGCCCTGCGAGCCCTTGTCGGCCAGCACCCTGGCCGCCGCGACCCACTTGTCCCGCAGCCGTGTCGTGTCCCCCACGACGACGTCGGGACCCTTGCGCACGTGCGCCACGAGGCCCTTCTGCCTGTCCTCGGTCACGGTCGTGAGCTGCCGCCTCAACGGCAGCGGGGCCGCGCCCGCGATCTCGGCCGCCTGGAGCGCCGTGCCGGGCCCGAGCCGGTCCGCCGGCAGGGCGCCCTGGAGCTTGATCACGGGCAGGGACCCAGCCGGCTTCAGCCCTCGCAAGAGCCGGCCGTCGCCGGCGACGGCCACGCGGCTGCTGCCCGAGACCACGATCGCCGCCGGCTGGAACTCGATCACGTCGATGCGCAGTGTGTGAGGGAAGTCCGAATGGACCTCGAGCCGCTCGACCGCCGGGTAGCCGGCGACCACGTTGTCTAGCCGGCCCTGGCGCACGTGGAGCGTGCTCATCGTCTGCGCCGCCACCGTGAGCTCCTCCCGCAGCCGCGGCGCCTCGTTCAGCCCGCTGATCGAGACGCGCTGGACCCCGACGAAGCTCGAATCGCGAAACCAGAACACGTAGAGGCAGAGGACGAGTAGGAAGGCGCCCAGCCCGGCCAGGACCCGGCCGCGCAGGTGGGGCGGCGGCACGATGGCCACGAGCGGGCGGCGCAGGGCTGCGGCCGCCGCCTTCATGCGTGGAGCGGGGACGCGTCGACCGCGCCGAGCAGCTGGACCTCCGGCTCGAGCTCGATGCCGAAGCGCTCGCGCACGCGGCGGCGCCCCTCGGCCATCAGCGCGATCACGTCCGCCGTCGTCGCCTCCCCCGCGTTCTCGACGAAGTTCGCGTGCTTCTCGGAGAAGCGGG
>JBJMLJ010000282.1:0-2778 GCA_045805365.1 Thermoleophilaceae bacterium | reverse complement strand
GCCCAGCGCGATCGCCCAGCGGCGCGGCCCCGCGACGACCATAGGATGGGCCAGCCGATGGACCACGCGGCCGAGGATTCTTCCACCCAGCCGTTCGTCTCGGTCGTCGTCCCGACCGCGAACCGGCCGGCGGTGCTGGCCGATTGCATCGACAGCCTGAGCGCGCAGGACTACCCGTCGTACGAGGTGGTGGTAGTCGACAACGGCTCGAGCGCCTCGGCGGTGGCAGCTCACCCGCTGGTCAGCTACCTGCGCCTGCCGCAGCGGGACGCCAACGCCGCCCGCAACGCCGGCATCGAGGCCTCGCGCGGCGACCCGATCTGCCTCGTCGACGACGACGTGGTGGCGCCGCCGGGCTGGCTCGCCGGGCTGGTGGCGGGCGCCTGCCGCAACCCGGACGCCGACTGCCTCGGCGGCGGGATCCGGTCGCGCTTCGAGAGCGAACCGCCGCGAACCTGCCACAGGCACGAGCTCGCCGGCGTCTCGCTCGACGGCGGCCCCGAGGACTTCGAGGCGAGCGAGGTCTGGGGCGGCAACATGGCCATCCGCCGCGCGGCCTACGAGTCGGTCGGCCCCTTCAAGCCCGGCCTGCGCCGCCACCAGGAGTGGGAGTGGGAGCAGCGGCTGTTGCGCCGGGGCGGCCGGATCGTCTATGTCCACGACGCCTGGCTCTGGCACCGGCGCAGTGGCCGGGACATGCGCGTCCATACCCTGCTCGGCGAGTTCTTCCTCCGCGGCTACACCAAGGCGTCGCTGGGCTTCCAGGTCGACGGCCGGCGCACCCTCGCGCGAGGGCTCGAGAACCTCCGCCACGGCGTGACCGGGCGCTGCGTGCGTGGCCTCGAGGAGGCCGCCCGCGACGCCGGCCTGCTCTGCGCGGCCCTGTTGCGGCGATGACGCTCGAGCACTACCTGCTGACGAACTTCAACGTGAAGCGCGACGACCTCGCCTGCCGACCCGATCTCGACTGGCTCAAAAACCGCTTCGAGCTCTTCGAGCGCTACTGCCTCCCGTCGGTGGCCGGCCAGATCTGCCGTGACTTCACCTGGCTCATCCGCTGGGACGACGAGGGCACGCCCGCTTCCCAGCGGGACCGCCTGCTCGCCTACGCGGAGGCGCTGCCGCTCATTCGCCTGGTGCCCGAGCGGATCGCATTCCACATAGCGATCGCCCGCTCCCTCGACGGCAGCCCGCGACGCCTCCTCACCACCCGCCTCGACAACGACGACGCCCTCCATCGCGACGCGGTCGCGCTGCTTCAGCGCGAGGCCGGCGGCGAGGGGATGGAGTTCCTCAACATGCCGCTCGGCTACTGCCTGGAGCATCCCGGCGGCCGCACGTTCCTCGTCGAGCAGCCTCACAACCCGTTCGTCTCGCTCGCGGAGGACGTGAATGGCGCGTCGCCGCGGACCGCGGTCTGCGTCAGCCACCACGACGCCGCGGCGCTCGCGCCGGTTCGTCAGGTCGGCGCCGCGCCGAGCTGGCTCCAGGTGATCCACGGGCGCAACGCGGCGAACGAGGCAGTCGGCGAGCCCTGCGACCCGCCGGACCTGCGCGGGCTCTTCAACGTCGCGCTCTAGAGGAAGACCGTGCGGGCCTTGATGCTGCCGCCGATGCGGCCGGCGCGGAAGGCGGCGATGCGGATCCAGTTGCCGCGCCGCTCGCGCGACTCGGTCAGGTAGCCGACGTTGCTCGCGAGCCAGCGCCACCACCAGATCGCCGTCTTGTTGTCGCGCGGCATGCCGAGGTGGCGGAAGCGCATGTAGAGCGGCGGCGCCGAGCGGCCGTAGGAGTAGTACTGGCGCGCCAGCGCGCGGATGCTGCGCCGGTAGCGGAGCTTGATCACGGCGTCGGGGACGAACGCCAGCGTGTGGTTTCGCATCTGGGCGCGCCAGCAGAACTCGGTCTCCGAGCTGCCGTGGTCGAAGACCTCGTCCCAGCCGAGCTCGCGCGCCAGCTCGGTCCAGACGCCGCAGTTGCCGCCGTTGACGTAGGGGAGGAAGTCGTGGTCGGTGGGCAGCTCGGTGAGGGGCTCGTCCGGTCGCCAGGCGTGGTAGAGCGGCGGGTTGAGCGCGTAGATGTCGAAGGTCCCGCCGACGATGTCGGCCCTGCCCGAGGCCTCGACGAGGGCGTCGAGCCAGTTGGCGGTGACGACGTCGTCGGCGTCGCAGAAGGCGAGGAAGTCGCCGCGCGCTGCGCGGGCGCCGACGTTGCGAGCATGGTTGAGCGAGCGCCGGCCGAGCGCCTGGACGACCCTCAGGTCCGGCAGCCTGTCCACGAACGCGTTCGCGATCTCCATGCTGCGATCCGTGCAGCCGTTGTCGACCACGAGCATCTCCCAGCGGCCGTCGTAGGTCTGGCCGACGAGCGCCTCGAGCTGGTCGGCGAGCCAGGGCTCGGCGTTCAGCACCGGGACGATGACCGTGACGAGCTCGGGCGTTCTCACAGGAACATCACGCGATGGCGGATGCTGCCCAGGACGTAGCCGGCTCTCAGCCCTGCCTGCGTGGCCCACAGCCCCCGTGCGCGGACCGACCAGAGGAGCGTCGGCAGGCAGATGATCAGCCACGCCCAGGCGGCCACGGTTTGCCGCAGGCTCGGTCGCGCGAACCCGTGCTCGCGGAAGAGGCGGTAGAGGGCGGGATAGGCGAGGCCATAGCGGAAGTGCTGCGACGCGGTCGCCCTCACGCTCGAGCGGTAGCGGTATGAGACGACCGCGTCGGGCGCGCGAACCAGCCGCTGCCCGCCGAGCTGCGCCCGCCAGGCGAGCTCCTTGTC
>JBJMLJ010000281.1:0-6990 GCA_045805365.1 Thermoleophilaceae bacterium | reverse complement strand
GTGCTCACACCACCGCTGCCCGGCCAGCGGGCCGAGGTCTCGCTGCACACGTTGCGGCCCGGCGCGGCCACGGGCGGGCCCGAGGACCCGCCGATGCACGAGCCCGGCAGCCGCGAGACCGCCGTGGTCGCCGAGGGCCGCCTCCTCCTGGTCTGCGGCGCCGTCGAGCACGAGCTCCGCGATGGCGATTCGGTCACGTTCGACTCCGATCTTCCGCACCACTTCGAGAACCCGGGCGACGAGCCCGCCCGCTTCTACGCCGTCGTCGCCGCCGGGCTGAGGAGGTCGTGATGGCGAAGACTCGGAATGGCGAGCAGGCGGCGCCTGCGAGCGCTCGCACTCTCTTCGACAAGATCTGGGAAGCGCACGAGGTCGCAGCGGGCCTCCTCTACGTCGACCTGCACCTGGTCCACGAGGTCACCTCGGCGCAGGCGTTCGAGTCGCTGAGGATCGCCGGTCGCGAGGTCCGCCGGCCCGACCGGACGCTCGCCACGGCCGACCACAACGTCCCGACGGACGGCGCCAAGGCGCTGCCGATGGTCTCCGACCCGCTCTCGCGCCGCCAGATCGAGGCGCTCGAGCAGAACTGCGAGGAGTTCGGGATCCCCATCTACTCGATCGGCTCGGAGCGCCAGGGGATCGTCCACGTGATCGGCCCCGAGCTGGGCGTGACCCAGCCGGGGATGACGATCGTCTGCGGCGACTCGCACACCTCGACGCACGGCGCGTTCGGCGCGCTGGCGTTCGGGATCGGGACGAGCGAGGTGGAGCACGTGCTCGCCAGCCAGACGCTGCAGCAGCGCAAGCCCAAGTCGATGCGGATCCTCTACGAGGGCGAGCTCGGCTACGGCGTGACGGCCAAGGACCTGATCCTCGGCACGATCGGCCGCATCGGCGTCGACGGCGGCATCGGCCACGTGATCGAGTACGCCGGCCCGCCCGTCGAGGCGTTGTCGATGGAGGGGCGGATGACGATCTGCAACATGACGATCGAGGGCGGCGGCCGTGCGGGGATGGTCGCGCCCGACGACACGACCTTCGAGTGGGTCGAGGGCCGCCAGGCCGCGCCGGACCCGCTGCCCGTCGACGACTGGCGCCCGCTGCGTACCGATCCCGACGCGAGCTTCGACAAGGAGGTCGTGATCGACGCGTCGGAGCTGGCGCCCCAGGTCACCTGGGGAACGAACCCGGGAATGGTCGTGGACGTGACGGCGGTCGTGCCCGAGCCCCGGGGAGAGGGCGACCAGCGGGCGCTCGAGTACATGGCGCTCGAGCCCGGCACTCCGATCCGGGAGATCGGCCTCGACCGCGTGTTCATCGGATCCTGCACGAACTCCCGGATCGGCGACCTCCGGGCCGCGGCCGAGCTGGTCGACGGCCGCAGGGTCGCGAAGGACATCGACGCCATGGTCGTCCCTGGCTCGCAGCAGGTGAAGGCCCAGGCCGAGGCCGAGGGGCTCGACGAGGTCTTCCGCTCGGCCGGCTTCGACTGGCGCTCGGCGGGCTGCTCGATGTGCCTGGGGATGAATCCCGACATCGCCGCCCCGGGCGAGCGCGTCGCGTCGACCTCCAACCGCAACTTCGAGGGCCGCCAGGGCAAGGGGGCCCGCAGCCACCTGGTCAGCCCCAAGATGGCCGCGGCAGCGGCGATCGAGGGCCACTTCGTCGACATCAGGGAGTGGGGCTAGTGGAGGCCGTCCGCGTGGTCGAGGGCGGCGTAACCGTCCTCAACCGCAATGACGTCGACACCGACCAGATCATCCCCAAGCAGTTCCTCAAGCGGATCGAGCGCTCGGGCTTCGGCGAGTTCCTCTTCTACGACTGGGCCAAGGAGCCCGGCTGGGACCTGCCCGTCAACCCCATCCTGGCCGCCGGCCGCAACTTCGGCTGCGGCTCGTCGCGCGAGCACGCTCCCTGGGCGCTCGAGGACTACGGCTTCAAGGCGATCGTCGCGCCCAGCTTCAGCGACATCTTCTATTCGAACTGCACGAAGATCGGGCTGCTGCCGGTGACCCTGGCCGAGGAGGACGTCAAGGCGCTCATGGAGGCCGGCCAGGCGCGGATCGACCTCGAGGAGCAGGAGATCTCCTTCGCCGGGCGTCAGGTCGAGTTCGACATCGACGCCGAGACCGCCAGGCGGCTGCTCGAGGGCCTGGACGACATCGGCGTCACCTTCCAGCAGGCCGACGACATCGACCGCTACGAGCGCGAGCGGGAGCGGCCCGGCCCGGTGACGACATCGCTGTAGCGCGCGACTGGGACGCGAGGACCTACGACCGCGTCTCGGGCCCGCAGGCGGCCTGGGCCGAGAAGGTGCTTGGCCGGCTGGAGCTCGACGGCGACGAGACGGTGCTCGACGCCGGCTGTGGCAGCGGCCGCGTCACTGCGATGCTGCTCGAGCGGCTGCCGCGCGGCCGGGTCATCGCCGTCGACGGCGCGCCGTCGATGGTGGAGCAGGCCCGCGTGTCTCTGCCGGCCGACCGAGTCGAGGTGATGCCGCCGACAGACCTGGTCGAGCTCGAGCTCGACGAGCGGGTCGACGCGGTCTTCTCGAACGCCGTCTTCCACTGGATCCCGGACCACAACGCGCTGTTCGCGCGGCTGTACGCGGCCCTGAGGCCGGGCGGCCGGCTGATCGCGCAGTGCGGCGGCGCGGGGAACGTAGCCGAGTTCCACCGGGTCGCGACCGAGGTCGCGATGACCGAGCCGTTCGCCGAATACCTCGACGGCTGGACGGGGCCGTGGAACTTCCAGGCCCCGAAGCCCACCGAGGAGCGCCTCAGTCGCGCCGGCTTCGAGGACGTGCGCTGCTGGCTGTCACCGGCCCCGGTCGTGCCCGACGAGCCGCTCGCCTTCATCCGGACGGTCTGCCTCGGCCCTCACATCGCCCGGCTGCCCGAGGACCTGGGCGAGGAGTACGTCCAGGCGGTTGCCGAGCGGTGCGGCGAACCGCTCCAACTTGACTACGTGCGCCTGAACATCGACGCTCGAAGGAGCGCATGAGAGAACGACGGGCCTATGGGGAGACGATGTTCGGCAGCCCCGCTCTCAAGGGCGGCGGGAGCATCGTGGTCCTGCCGGGTGACGGCATCGGCCCGGAGATCATGAACGCAGCGAAGAAAGTCCTGGCCAAGGTCGGCGACTTCACGCTCGACGAGCGGCTGGTGGGCGGCGCTTCCATCGACAAGCACGGCGCGGCCCTGACCGACGAGGTGCTCGAGGCGTGCCGCGGCGCCGACGCCGTCCTGCTGGGCGCCGTGGGTGGCCCGAAGTGGGACTCGACCGACCCGAACGCGCCCCGGCCCGAGCAGGGTCTGCTCGGGCTCCGCAAGGGGCTGGGGCTGTTCGCCAACCTGCGCCCCGTCAGGCCGAGCCCGGCGCTGATCGACGCCAGCCCGCTTCGGCCGGATCGGATCCAGAACACCAACCTGCTCGTCGTGCGCGAGCTGACCGGCGGCATCTACTTCGGCGAGCGCGGGCGGCGTGACGGCGGCGCCTTCGACACCTGCGTCTACAGCGTCGAGGAGATCGAGCGCATCGCCCGGGTGGGCTTCCGCTCGGCCAAAGCGAAGGTCACGAGCGTCGACAAGGCCAACATCCTCGACACCTCGCGGCTGTGGCGAGAGGTCGTGACGCGTGTGCACAGCCAGGAGTTCCCCACCGTGAAGCTGGAGCACATGCTGGTGGACAACGCCGCCATGCAGCTGGTCTCCTCGCCACGCCACTTCGACGTGGTGCTGACCGAGAACATGTTCGGCGACATCCTCAGCGACGAGGCGGCCATGCTCACCGGCTCCCTGGGAATGCTGCCGAGCGCCTCGCTGGGCGCCTCGGGGCCCGGCCTGTTCGAGCCCGTGCACGGCTCGGCGCCGGACATCGCGGGCACCGGCAAGGCGAATCCGCTGGCGATGTTCGGCTCCGTGGCGCTCATGTTGCGGCACGGACTGGCTATGGAGCGGCAGGCGGCGAAGATAGAATCGGCCATCGATCGGGCGCTCGACGCCGGCCTTCGGACTCCGGATCTCGGCGGCGACGCCACCACAGAGGCGGCCACAAGGGCCGTCCTCGCGTATCTGTAGGGGGAGTACCCAGTGCCAAGCGCGGACCTCATATGGATGAACGGGGAGTTCGTCGCCTGGGAGGACGCGCAGGTACACGTACTCACCCACGCGATGCACTACGGCACCGGGGTCTTCGAGGGCATCCGCGCCTACGAGACGGACCGGGGGACGGCGATCTTCCGCCACCAGGACCATCTCGACCGGCTCGAGCAGTCGGCGGCCCTCTACTACATGGACCTGCCCTTCTCGAAACAGCAGATACGCGAGGCCACGCACGAGCTGATCGTCCGCAACGGCTTCAAGAGCTGCTACATCCGGCCGCTCGTCTGGCGCGGGCACGGGCCGATGGGGCTCAACCCGCTCGACAACCCGGTGGAGACCATGGTCGCCGTCTGGGAGTGGGGTGCCTACCTGGGCGAGGAGGGCAAGACGAACGGCGTGCGCGCCAAGGTCTCGTCCTGGCGGCGGATCGGGCCCGACTCGCTGATCCCGCACGCCAAGGCGTCGGGCCAGTACCTGAACTCCGTGCTGGCGAAGATCGAGTCGGTCAAGGCCGGGTACGAGGAGGCGATCCTGCTCGACCGCCACGGCCACGTCTGCGAGGGAACCGGCGAGAACGTGTTCGTGATCAAGGACGGCCTCATCGCGACCCCCGGCCACTCGGCGAGCATCCTCGACGGCATCAACCGCAAGTCGGTGATCGAGATCGCCGCCGACCTCGGCTACGAGGTCGAGGTCCGCGACGTCGCCCGCTCCGAGCTGGCGCTGGCCGACGAGGTCTTCCTCACGGGCACGGCGGCCGAGCTCACGCCGGTTCGCGAGATCGACGACATCGAGATCGGACCGCCCGGGCCGATCACCCGCGAGATCCAGCAGGCGTTCGACGACGCGCTGCACGGGCGCTCGCAACAGTACGCCCAGTGGCTGGACGTCGTGCAGGTACCATCCCGGGCGTGAGCGCTTCAGCGTTCGAGCGAATTACCTAGACGGCCAGCCGGCCGTCACAACGCGTTCGCTCGTTCCCGACCCCGAAGGCGCTCCCATGGCAGAACAGGTACTCCTCTACGACACCACTCTCCGCGACGGCATGCAGGGGGAGGGGATGTCGCTGTCGGTGGGCGAGAAGGTGCGGGTGGCGCACGCGCTCGACTCGCTGGGGATCCACCTGCTCGAGGCGGGCTTCCCGTCCTCGAACCCCAAGGAGGAGGCCCTATTCGACCTCCTGTCCCGGGAGACCTTCGCGAACGCCGACGTGGCCGCCTTCGGGATGACCCGCAGGCGGGACGTAGCCGCCGCCGACGATCCCGCCCTGCGTGTGCTCGCCGAGGGCTTCGCGCCGGTCTGCACGCTCGTGGGCAAGACCTGGTCGCTGCACCTGGAGAAGGTCACGCACGTGGACCCGGAGGAGAACCTCCGGATGATCGCCGAGTCGGTGGCCTTCCTGGTCGCGGAAGGCAAGCGTGTGATCTACGACGCCGAGCATTTCTTCGACGCCTACCGCGACGACCCCGACTACGCCCTGCGCTGCCTGCGGGCCGCCGCCGAGGCGGGATCCGAGAACGTCACCCTCTGCGACACGAACGGCTCCTCGCTGCCCTCGGAGGTCGCCGAAGCGACTCGGCGCGTCGTGGACGAGCTCGACGTCCAGGTCGGCATCCACACCCACGACGACGCCGGCTGCGGCGTGGCCAACTCGCTGGTCGCGGTCGAGCGCGGCGCTCGCCTGGTGCAGGGGACGATGAACGGCTATGGCGAGCGCTGCGGCAACGCCAACCTCGTCTCGATCGTGCCGGGCCTCCAGCTCAAGCTCGGCTACGACTGCATCGAGCCGGAGCGGCTGGCTCGGCTGACCGAGGTCGCCCACCTGGTGGACGAGCTCTGCAACGTCAGCCCCAACCCCAATCAGCCGTACGTGGGCGCCAACGCCTTCGCCCACAAGGGCGGCATGCACGTGGCCGGCGTGAGCCGCGACTCGCGCACGTTCGAGCACGTCGAGCCCGGCCTCGTGGGCGCCGACAGCAAGGTCCTCGTCTCGGAGCTCTCCGGCAAGGGGACCGTGCAGGCCCGCGCCGAAGTCGACGACGCGACGGCCTCCCGCGTGGTCGACCGCGTCAAGGACCTCGAGAGCCGCGGCTACCACCTGGAGGCGGCGGACGGCTCGTTCGACCTGCTGATCCAGAAGGAGACCGGCGAGTACGAGCCGCTCTTCCGGCTCGAGTCCTGGCGGGTCATCGTGGAGAAACGGGAGGACGGGAAGGTGGGCACGGAGGCCACGATCAAGATCTGGGTCGACGGCGAGCGCTACGTGCGCACCGCCGAGGGCAACGGTCCGGTCCACGCGCTCGACCAGGCCCTGCGCGGCGCCATCGGCGAGCGCTATCCGCACCTCCGCGACATCCAGCTGGTGAACTTCAAGGTCCGGATCCTGGACGAGACCAAGGGCACCGGAGCGGTGACCCGCGTGCTGCTCGACGCCAGCGACGGCCGCGAGACCTGGGGCTCGATCGGCGTCTCCGAGAACATCATCGAGGCGAGCTGGGAGGCGCTCGTCGACTCGCTCGAGGCAGGCATGCTGCCGGGGCGGTCGGAGCACCACCGCCGCGCCGGCGTCGCATGAGCGAGGAGCGCAGCCCGAGCGTCGGTCGGGCGAGCACCGGAGCACTTCTCCCTTTGGCGCGACCGCTGGTGGGTGCGCGCGAGGAGGAGCTGGTGCTGGAGGCGCTGCGCTCGCGCCGGCTCGCGCTGGGGGAGCAGCTGCCCGCCTTCGAGGCGGCGCTCGCAGAGCGGCTCGGCGTCGAGCACGTCTCGGCGCTGTCGAGCGGCACCGGCGGGCTCCACCTCGCGGTCCGCGCCGCCGGGATCCAGCCCGGCGAAGAGGTCGTGACCACGCCCTTCAGCTTCGTCGCCTCGGCGAACTGCTTGCTCTACG
>JBJMLJ010000280.1:0-2294 GCA_045805365.1 Thermoleophilaceae bacterium | reverse complement strand
CGTATCCTGGCGCCCTTGCCGTTCAGCGTCGTCGTCGTCACGCACGACTCCGCCACGGAGCTGCGCGCCCTGCTCGACTCGATCGAGCGGTTCCTGGACCCGCGGCCCCAGGTGATCGTGGTCGACACGGGCTCCTCCGATGACCCGCGCGAGGTGGCCGAGCCCCGCGCCGAGCTGATCGCGCTCGGCGACAACCCCGGCTTCGGCGCCGCCTCGAACGCGGGCGTCGAGCGCGCGGTCGAGGAGGTCACGGTGCTGCTCAATCCCGACGTGGCCCTGCTCGATGGCGGCCTCGCGGACCTCGCCGAGCGGGCGGGCAGCCGCCGGGCCCTCCTCGTGCCGCGCCTCCTGAACGCGGACGGGAGCGTGCAGCGCAGCGCCCAGCCGCTCCCGGGCCGTGCCGGAACGCTCCTGCCGGCGCTCGTCCATCCGCGGGCGATGCCGACCGCGCTCCGCCTGAGGGCGGACCCGTGGCGATCCGAGCGGCCGCGCGAGGTCGGCTGGGCCATCGCCGCCTGCATCGCCGCCCGGACGGACCTGCTGCGCCGACTGGGCCCGTTCGATCCGAGCCACTTCCTCTTCTACGAGGACATGGACCTCTGCCTGCGGGCCCGGGCCGAGGGAATCCCGACCGAGCTGCATCCCGATGTTCGCCTCCGCCATGCGGGCGCGCACTCGACCGGGCCGGCATTCGGCGGCGAGCCGTACGACGTCCTGGCGCGGCGGCGGCGGCAGGTGGTCGGTGCCAGGCTCGGGCGGGGCGCGCTGCTAGTCGACGACCTGGCCGAGGGCCTCACCTTCGCCACCCGCGCCGCCGGCCGCCTCCTGCTCCGCCGCGATGCGAGCGCCGAACGCTCCCGTCTCGCCGCCCTCGTACGCGCGCGCCGAGGCGCCTAGGGCGGCCCGGGCGCGGCTGCGCAGCGCGAGCGTCACCACGAGCGACGCGCAGACCGCCTGGAGCGCGAACAGGGCGAAGGCAATGGTCGTCAGGTGCGCGCCGATCGCGGCGAGGAGGATCACCTCGGCGAGCACGGCCGGGGCCAGCACCCAGATGAACGTCGCCCTCTCCAGCGCCAGCAGGTACTGGACCGAGAGATAGGAGCAGGCCAGGAGCGTCATCGCCAGCGCCAGCCAGGGGAGGGCGCCGGATGCCCGCGTCAGGTCGTCCCCGAACACGGTGCCGAGCAGCTTGTGCGCGAATGCTCCGTAGATCGCGATCATCGGCAGGGCGGCCACGCCGATGAGACCCAGCGTCCGCACGAGGATCGGCCTGGCGTTTTCTCCGGACCTGCTCCGTCGAGTGGCCTCCGGCAGCAGGTACATGCCGAGGCCGACGGCCACCCAGATGATCGCCTTGGCGGCGACGGCCGCCACCGCGTACGACCCGGCCGCTTTGCCCGAGGCCAGGTGCTTGACGACGATCACGTGGATCTCCTGGAGGGCGAACAGCAGCGTCAGGCCGACGACCGGCGCCCAGGAGCCGGCGAGCAGGTCGCGCAGGTGCTTCTGCTCCTTGACGGGCTTGCCGTGCAGGTGGCGGCGGAGCGGCACCGCCAGCACCAGGGCGATGGCGATCAGCGACAGCGCGCTGGCGAGGAAGGCGCCGGTCACATCCAGGCCCGCGGCCACGAGCAGGCCGCCGAAGAGGAGCCGGAAGCTGGCCTCCCCGACCAGGCTCATCCCGACCAGCTTGTAGTGCTGGAAGCCCTGGAGCGCCCCGCGCTCTACGCAGACGAGCATCCAGAGCACCGCCGTGACCGGCACCGCTGCGGCGCCCCAGTGCTGGTCGACGTGGATCACGGCGCCGAGCACCGAGCGGAGCGGCACCGCCACGATCGCGACCACGACGACCGCGAACGTGAGCTGGCGCAGCCAGACCCGCGTGTCGGTGCCTGCGGAGGGGTCGCCCGCCGCCATCGCCCGGCTCACCTCGCGCGCGGTCTCGATCTGCAGCGCCGAGCCGGGGACCATCAGGATGATGAAGCTGGACAGGAGGGCCGCCAGCGAGCCGTAGCCGGTGGCGCCGAGCACGCGCGCGAAGACGACGGTGAACACGAGGGCCACGACGTTCGTCGTGAGCACTGCCACGGCGAGACCGGCCGCCCGGCCGGTGTCCGAGCTGGCGGCCGCCCGCAGACGGGGTCGAAGGCTGGCGCCGTCGCGGTCGGCGCCGAGGAGCGTTGGCACGCGCCAACGGTACTGGCTAGGTCCGTTGGGGAGGACATACACTGGGCACGTGGGTCCCCCAGCCACGACGTCCGGACCGGAGAGCCGGCGCGTCGCCCTTGTGCATG
>JBJMLJ010000279.1:0-12100 GCA_045805365.1 Thermoleophilaceae bacterium | reverse complement strand
GCCCCAGTCGAACTTCGACTTGAACAGCTTCGAGAAGGCCGCCGGGATGCGGATCTCCTTGGCCCTGTCGCGCGGGCCGGCCTCGAGGAGGAGGACGCTGGCGCCAGGGTCCTCGCTCAGGCGGGCCGCCACGACGCAGCCGGCCGAGCCGGCCCCGACGACCACATAGTCGAAGCGGGGCACACGGCGACCCTAACCCACGGGTAGCGGTTGCGGAGGATGCGGCCGGCGAGCCTGCGCGCCGCGGCCTCGTCGTCAACGATGAGGAGGCTGGGGACCACTCAGGAAACCCTAAGTGATGGACCGGCGGTGTGGCCTAGCGCTTGCGGGGCGCCTTGCCGGGCGTCTCGTAGTGCATGAGCACGATGGCGCTGGAGCTGGACTCCTCGTCGGAGTCCTGGTCGGCGAGCCGCGTGGCGGCGTCCGCCTGGATCTGGAGGACGCGTTCGAGGGTGTCATTCAGCAGCTCGGCGACCTCCTGCCAGCCCCGGTCGTCGAGCACGAGCGTCGTCCGGCTGAGGTGGCGATCGGTACGGGCATCGAAGAGCCCGTGCTTCGTGGCCTCGGTGACTTCCTTCCAAACCTGTGCCAGGACCGCGTCCGACACGGAGCGGCGCGCCGAGGCCGGCAGCTGCTGCCAGTCGGCCGCCTTGAACCAGGGCCGCTTGAGGGCCCGGTAGTAGTGCTCGAGGGCTCCGCGACGCGGGACGGTGTCCACGAGCTCGATCGACTCCAGGTCGAGCAGGATCCGCACGTGGTAGCTGACGTTGCCGAGGGGCTCGCCGAGCTCGTCGGCGAGCTCCACGGGGCTGGCCGTCTTCTGGTTGAGGAGCGTGAGGATGCGCATCCGTGTCGGATGTGCGATGGACTTGACCATCCGCTGGTCGATGGTGGTCGGCTCGGCTCCCATCAGTCCCCTTCGAGATCGTTGAGTAGTTGACGTCTCGAGCGCGATAGGCGCGCACCTTAGCGGTCGCCTCCGGTGGTCCCGGCTGGGGTCAGGCGGGCGCCTTCGCCGAGGACACGAATCCGCGCACGTCAGCCGCCGGCTCCGAATAGGCGTCGCCGAGAGCCGACTCGACCGCGCTCATGTGCTCCTCGGCCCAGGCCGGGAAGTCGTAGTCGATCGCGCGGAGGAACTCGAGCGTGGCGGCCAGCCTGATGTCGGCGATCGAGGGGCTGTCGCCGCCGATGAACTTCCTCCCCTTCAGGAAGAACTTCTCGTACGACTCGAGCGGCTGGGCGAGCGCCGCCTCCGCGTCCTTCGCGGCCTTCGCCTTCATCTCGTCGTCGGCGTCGGGGGCGGTGGCGACCTCGCCCGCGTACTGGGGGAAGCCGAGGGTGGGATAGGTGGCCCGCGCGACGAACGGATAGACCGTGCCGACCAGGTAGAACATCGCGCTGTCGGTCAGCGCCCGCTCGGCCGGATCCGTGGGATAGAACTGGTCCAGCCCGTGCTTGTTGCACAGGTACTGCATGATCGCGCAGCTCTCCCAGAGCGAGCCGTTCGGCAGCCCCTCCTCCTCGAGCATCGGGGTCAGCTGGGCCGGGTCCTTCTGGACGAAATCGGCCTCGTCCTTCTTGCCCCAGACGTCCTTCTCCTCGAAGTCCAGCCCGGCGGCCCGGATGAGGATCCGGGCGGTCAGGTTGTTGACGCTCGGCGTCAGGATGCTCAGCGTGTTTGCGGCCATCACTCCTCCTCTGACAGGGACGCCCGCGATCGCCTGACGAGCGCCTCGATTGCATCGGCCAGGTGGGCCTGGGCGATGTTGTAGTCGCCGCGCTCCACCCTGATCCTGTGGGCCTCGAGCAGCACCTCCGCGTGGCTGTGCCCGGCGGGCGGCTCGAACCGGTACGACGCGAGCTCGATCAGGAGACCGAGCGGGTCCTCGAAGTAGATCGAGTCCATGAAGCCGCGGTCCTTGACCCCGCTGTGACGGATCCCGCGCTCGTCCAGCCGCTCGACCGCCTGGTTGAAGGTGGCCTGCGAGACCGCGAAGGCGATGTGGTGCACCGCCCCGGTGTCCGTCGACGTCCGCTCGGGATCGACCGCACGCTCCTCGTTGGTGAAGACCGTGATCAGCCGCCCATCGCCCGGATCGAAGTAGAGGTGGCTGTCCGCGGCATTGTCCAGGTTGGGCTGCTCGAAGACGAACGGCATCCCGAGGACTCCTTCCCAGAAGTCGATCGACGTCTGCCGGTCGGCTCCGACGAGGGTGATGTGGTGGACGCCCTGGGTCTGGAGCTTTCGCACTAGCGCTGGACGAGCTTCGACTTGTACTCGCTCCGCCGCAGGCTTCCCCACGGCACGAGATCCACGCGGGTCTGCACTACGAGGACGTCTCGGAGTCTCTCACGGATCGCGTCGGCCAGGGCGGGATTTTCCGCGCTTTCGCGTCCGAGCTCGACGCTCACCGGAAGCGGCGGATCCTGCTTGACGCCAGGCTTCTCCGGCTTCAGCAGGATGTGACCGCTGACCTCCGGCGCGAACTCCCCGACCACCTCGCGGACGGCCGAGGGGAAGACGTTCACGCCGCGGACGATGAGCATGTCGTCGGTCCGGCCGATGCAGCGGAGGCGGGGGGCGGTGCGGCCGCACTCGCAGGGCGTCGTCCTGATCTCGACGTGATCCCGGGTACGGAAGCGCAGCAGCGGCGCCGCGCGGTGCTGGAGGTGGGTCAGGACCAGCTCGCCGGTGGCGCCGTCGTCGAGCTCGAGCGCCTCCTCGCTCTGCGGATCGATCAGCTCGACGTATACGAAGTCCCGCGCGCCGATGTGCATTCCGTCCTTCTCCTCGCACTCGCCGAAGAGCGACGGCCCGATGTCGCCGATGCCCATCGCCTCCGTGGCCGTCGCTCCCCAGCCGTCCTCGAGGCGGGCGCGGAAGGCCGGCTCGCCGCCGCCCGGCTCGCCGGCCACGAGCAGGCGCTCGACGCTCGAGGACCTCAGGTCGGCGTCGGATTCGAGGAGGTAGGCGGCATACGACGGGGTGAGGGCGATCGCCTCGGGCCTCAGGAGCTCGACTGCCCGAAGCAGGCGCTCGCTGCTGCCCGTGCCGAGCGGGATGTGCGCCAGGCCGATCCGCTCGAAGGCGGCGAGCGCCGCGCCCGCCACGAACGGGCCCGCGTTGTAGGTGGTGACGATCCGCTGCCCCGCGCCGACGCCCGAGGCCGAGTAGCTCCGGGCGGAGGTCGTCAGCCAGTTCTCGAGGTCGCCGGCGGTCAGCGGGATGTAGCTGGGCGTCCCGGTAGTGCCGCTCGTCGAGTAGATGCGGACGATCTCGGAGCGGTCGACGCACAGGTGGGCGCCGACCGGGTTCTCGTCCGTGGCCGTCGCCTTGAGCTCCTGCTTGTCGGTCAGCGGCAGCCGCCCTATGTCCGCCAGCCCGCCGGCACGCTCGCCGCGCAGCTTCTCTTTGTAGAAGGGCGAGCGGTCGAGGAGGTAGGCGAGCTGGCTCCGATAGCGGGCGTCGTCGAGCGCGAGCTGCTCGTCCCAAGCGCGGGTCTCGACCTCCGGCTCGAGTATCAGCGGCTCGGGTCCTCCGGCTCGTACTCGACCGCCTCGTCCGCCTTGGCGGCCATGAAGAACCCGGCCGGGCTCTGCTGCTCCTCCGCGAGGTGGGCGAGCAGGCCCGCCGTGCGCGCGAGGATCGGCACCGCCTTCACTGTCACCGAGGGGAAGCCGAGATCGAGCATCACCGCCGCGATCGGCATCGAGACGTTCATCGTGAGCGGCCTGCCCCAGGCCTCCTCGGCCGCGTCGCGGAACTGTCGCGCCAGGCGAACGTGGCGACCGCTGACCTCACGCGCGTCGGCGAAGGCGAGGATCCGCTCGGCGCGCGGGTCGACGGGACGATGGACCGGGTGGCCGAACCCGGGCAGCTTGCCGCCCGCGGAATGGATCTCCTTGGCCATGGCGCTCGCCACGACCGCCGGATCGGTGCCGTCCTGCGTTTTGCGGTCCGCCTCCTCGAGCAGCCGCGCGCACTCCTCGGCCGTGCCGAGGATCACCGGACCGCAGCCGAGGATCCCCGCCGCGACGGCCCCCTGGAGCGAGCCGGGATCGGCCGACAGCGTCATCCGGGCCGCGACGTTCGTGGGCATCATCCCGTGCTCGGCGATCGCGACCAGCAGCAGGTCGAGGAAGAAGCGCTGGTCGTCGGTGGGCTCCTCACCGGTCAGCAGGAGGTGGAAGTACTCGGTGAAGCTGAGCCGCCCCATGACGTCCTCGGTGAGGTCCCGCCCGCGCACCTCGACCCGGTCGGCGTAGGCCTGGCTGATGCGGCTGACAGGGGCTCCGGCCACGTCGCGACCCTAGCCTAAGCCGGTGCGGTCGCCGTAGGGTTGCGCCAGTCGAAAAGGAGGCCGGAATGGCACTTGCACGCGTCGTCGCCTTCGAGGGCGTGACCAAGGAGCGGATGGACGAGGTCGAGCGCGAGGTCCAGGGCGACCCGCCCGAAGGGATGCCCGGGGCCGAGATCGTCGTCCTGAACGACCCCGAGGCGGAGAAGTCGCTCGTGATCGTCTTCTTCGACTCCGAGGAGGACTACAACAAGGGCGACGAGATCCTGAACGCCATGCCGACCGACGACACGCCCGGCCGGCGAGCCTCGGTGACGAAGTACGAGGTCGGGGCACGAACGACCGTCTGAGGGCGACCTAAGATGGATCGCCCGGGCCGGTAGCTCAGCGGTCAGAGCAGCGGACTCATAATCCGTCGGTCGGTGGTTCGAATCCACCCCGGCCCATTCGCAGAAGCCCTGCTAATCCCAGGGTTCTTGGCTCGTTAGGCCGGGCTTCTAATGCGGTCCTATCCCGACTATCTCCCAGCTTCGGGCACGTGGGCACCGCTTGCCGGCGGGTCTACCGATGGTCAGACACTCTCTCGGACTGTGAGTCACGGCGTCCTCAGGTCTAGTCCAGGAGCAATTCATGGACACTTTCGGCGAGGCGCCGTGGACCCGACCCCGCAGCAACAGGCGGTCATCGACCATGACTGGACTCAACATGCCCGGGTCCTAGCGGGACCAGGAACCGGGAAGAGCGCGACGGCCGTCGCGCTGGCGGAGCGGCTCAGCGAGGAGGATCAGAGCCTACGCCTGCGGTTCTTGACGTTTACGCGGGCCGCTACGAGCGAGCTCGCACAGAAGCTGCTCGATGCGCCAGACGCCCTTGTGGAGCGGCCGAGCACCGTGCATTCGTTTTCGATCGGTGCACTCTTGCGGAATCCGGGCGCGGCCAACTTCCCGGAACCTCTGCGGATCCCGGACGACTGGGAACAGAAGAATCTGGTCTGCTGGCACCTTGCACGCCTGACGGGCGTCACTCCAGGTCAGATCGAACGACGCTTCATCCCCGAGATGGCCGCAATGTGGGAGTCGCTCGTCCCGGAGGAGGATCCGGCCATCACCCCTCCCGAACGGGCGACGTTCACTGCCGCCTTCCGGGAGCACCGGTGGATCTACGGCTACACGCTCCTCGCCGAACTCCCCGACCTGCTCCGTCGGGCGCTCGAGGAGCACGACGACCTCGACGGGCTTGACTACGACGCCCTCGTTATCGACGAGTACCAGGATCTGAACGCCTGCGACCTGCGCGTCATGCGGTTGCTGGCTGAGCGAGGTGTCTCTGTGATCGCTATCGGCGACGACGACCAGTCGATCTACTCGTTTCGCAAAGCAGCTCCAGAGGGGATTCGGCGCTTCTGCGAGGAGTTCGAGACGGACTGCGACTACCCAC
Source organism: Thermoleophilaceae bacterium (assembly GCA_045805365.1). Classification (GTDB taxonomy): domain Bacteria; phylum Actinomycetota; class Thermoleophilia; order Solirubrobacterales; family Thermoleophilaceae; genus DASXBA01. The sequence continues at coordinate 6,362 of JBJMLJ010000279.1, read as the reverse complement.
TGACGGTATGTCACCGCTCCCCGCATCGCATTGTGGGGTGGTCCCAGCAGGTCATTGCCGGCGACCCACACCGGATGGGCAGGCCGCCTCCTGAGTTGCCCGACGACGCGCCCGACGGGGAAGCGGTACTCCTCCGTTTCCCGAACGGTGACGCCGAGGCGACCGGCGTCGCGGGACTCATCCATTGGCTGCACACCGAGCGGGACGTCCCGCTCTCAGAGATCCTCGTCCTGACCAGAGCGGACCACAACGCTTGCTTCTCCAAGCCGATCCGTGAGGCGCTAGAGGCGTATGGCCTTGAATCCAGCGACCCGGACGCGATCAAAGCCCTTCTGGCCGAGCACAGCAACCGCGAGCTCATCGCAATGCTTCGGCTTCTTGTCGACCGCGCCGATTCCCTCGCCTGGGCGACGCTGCTTTTCCTTCGGGATAGAGTCGGCCCCGCCTTCGTCGACTACGTATATGACCGAGCGCGTGCGGACGGGAGTCGCTTTGGTGCCGCCCTCATCGAAGCCGCTACGGAGGGCTTCGACGAAGGTCCGAAGGGATCAGCAGACAGGGCCCTTGAGCTCTACGAAGAAGTGGTCGAGAGGCTGGATGCCTGCCAGTTGCCAGACGAGGATGACGAAGGCGAATGGATCGAATGGATAGACCAGCAGGCTGATGCCGGGCGACTCCCTCCAGTCGGCGACGAGCTCCGCTACATCCTGGAGGGCGTCGAGGGACTGCTCGAAGAGCGACAGGATCTCGGCCGATTCCTGTCGCAGATCTCGCCAGTCGGCCGGGATCTCGCGCAAGCCGAAAGCGGCGGTGTGCGGTTCATGAGCATGATGGGCTCCAAGGGCCTTACCGTGCGAGTCACGATCCTTGTCGGGGTCGACCAAGACCTGATCCCTCGCCAGAACGTTGATCTCCAAGAGGAGCGGAGATTGCTCTACGTAGCGATGACACGTTCGACCGAGGCGCTCTACCTCACGTACGCACGTCAACGGTATGGCCCACAGCAGCGGGTGAACAATGGCCGGCGCGGACGCCGTAGTCCGTCCATGTTGCTCGAGGACACCGGCGTTCCGCCGCAGGACGGCCCCGCGTATCTCCAGGGGATCGGGGCTTAAGTCCCAGCGTCTCCGGCCAGTGGATTCGAGGCAGGTCGGAAGGCGGCCGTGGTGCGCTATGACGGTGGACTGCGCGCTTTGCTCCGGCTGCGTCGACGGCACCCGCTACGGAGATCGCGACACACCGAGCCTACGCGGAACTCACTGGGGGGCGTTCGCCTTGGCCCACTCGACGACGGCGAGCTCCAGGGGCGAGAGCTGCGGCTTGACCGACGCGTACCAATGCTTGCGCTCGTCCTTCGGCAGACACGCCGCCCCCGCGAGGAACGCTCGTCGCTCCCATGGATCCATTAGCGGCAGTCGCTCGCGCTCCGTGCGGAACCAGTGGTCGATGCCGGCAACGCCGAGGGCGAGAACGGCCGCGCTGCGGGTGAAGCTCTCCGAGTAGCGCTCGTAGATCTCCTGCAGCTTCGGGCTGTGGTTCCACTCCGCGCTGTCGGTGAAGACCCACAGGATCCACGTTCGGAAGTACTCCAGATGACCGAAGACATCATCGTCCACGAGGTCGAGCAGCCGTTCGGCGATTTCTCGCTTCTCGTCCGTGGTCAGGTCGGGACTTGCCGTGGCCGCTCCGATTGCGTCGGAGAAGACGGTGTCCAACTGTTGCATGCGGTCGAGGATCAGCCCTTCGTGGTCGGCCAGGCCCCACCACCGGATCTGCTGCAGCGCGAAGCGGATCGTCCGCATGTTCGGGAAGTCCTTGTCGAGCTGATCCTTGAGAAGGGTCCAGACGTTCGCTTGCTCGATCGCTTCACGGACTTCTTCGGGAAGATCGGCGAAGGCGGGGAGCTCGTACGTGTCGATGCCGACCTCTTGGAGGAGCGCGTCGAGGTTCTCCTGGATCGTTCCCGTGGCCTCGTCCTGCTCGCTCCAGCGGAAGCGCTCGCTGAAGTTCTCGGCGGGGATCAACTCCGTCTTCGCCGCCTGCAGCGTGAGCCCGTGGTTGTTCGAGAGGGTCCGTGCGAGGAAGGCGAGGATTTCCCGCCCCTCGCGTTCCGACGCCACGAAAAAGCGGAAGTCGTCGGAGTACCGGCAGAAGCGGTAACCCCGCGCGGCCAGAGCCTGGTCGACGTCGTTGATGGTCACCTCGGCGACTAACCGAAACGCCGAAGCCCCAACCGGCAACCCATAGGAGATCGACTGGTTCCACTGAGTGAGGAACTTGTTGAGCACCCGAGCAGCTCCATCATCGAAGCCGAGTGCTGCTCGAAGAGCGTTCTCGACGCGATGCAGGTAGATCCTCGGGTAGAAGTCGGCGATGTCGGCGAGCAGGACGAACTCGCTCGTCTCGGCGAGTTCGAGCGACCGGTCCCTGAAGGAGTAGAAGTTGAAGTCCTGCGAGAAGAGCCGGCCGTGGTGGAACCCCGTGACGAAGCGGTGGCTGTGGACGGTTCGATCGTCGACCGGAAGCCGGACCGCCTCGAGTTGCTCGGCGACCTGGATCACGAGCGCGGTCGTGAGGAGCGCATCGACCGGGTCGAGCTGCGTTGCCACGCGGAGCCCGAGATGTTGCTTGGGTGACAAGCATCTACGGCGCGGGCCGACGGTCCAGACGTCGAGGTCCGCATCCTCCAACCGCTGCCGCTCGGAGTCCCAGACGTGCCGGAGGGCGTCAAGCTCGAACGCCGGCGGAAGGATGTCCGAGTCACCGTGCTGCTCGAGGTGTTCGAGGGCGCGATCGAGCGCCCAGGGCTCGAGATGGAAGCTCATACCATGGCGGCGGAGGCTACCGCCGCTGCCGGTGCCAGACGTGTCCTGGTGTTGCGGCCGTGCCGCTCAGGTCGCCGCGGCGATGACATTGGGTGCTCGCTCCCATGCAAGCGGATCGACGAGCCGAGGCGACCCACGAGCCGCCGACGACGCCGCACGAATCATCGCCTTGTCCCACTCATTTGACGGCCGTCCAAATCGCCCGGGCTCTCGATGCCATCCGCGAAGATGGCGCCTGTGACGCTACGGCCGGGCGCACAGATCGACGACTGGACGCTCATGTCGCGTCTCGGTCGCGGTGGCAACGGTGAGGTATGGCGGGCGGTGCACCCCGAGCACGGTGAGAACGCGCTCAAGGTCCTTGCTCGCAAGTCTCATGACCGCTGGCAGCGGTTCTGCGACGAGGTGAGCATTATGCAGAGGCTTGCGGATCGGCCCGGCATCCTCCCTTTAGTAGCCGCGGAGTTGCCGCCGGCGCAGTCGCGCGCCGTGGCCTGGCTCGCGACTCCGATCGCAGAGCGCCTCGTCGATGCGCTCGGGCCGAGTCCCTCACTCGTCGCGGTCGTGGAGGCCGTACATCAGTTCGCGCGGACACTTTCAGGTTTAAGCGCCGAGGGTGTTTTTCACCGCGACATCAAGCCCGACAACCTTTTCCGTTACGGAGGACGTTGGGCGCTGGGAGACTTCGGCCTCGTCACATATCCCGAGAAGGAGGCCATCACCGTTGGCAACCGCCGGCTCGGGCCGCTCTACTTCATAGCCCCGGAGATGCTGCGTCATCCGGCCACGGCTGATCCCGCACCTGCTGACGTGTATTCGCTAGCCAAGACGCTGTGGGTCTTGGCAACAGGACAGCGGTACCCACCCGAAGGGCAGGTCCGCGTGGATGTGCCGTCGCACGATCTTGCCGAATGGGTAAGCGCGCCAGGAACAGTGGCGCTTGGCCTCCTGCTCCAGTCGGCGACGGATGAGTCTCCGCCCGGGCGTCCAACAATGGCGGAATTCACCGATCAGTTGCATCAGTGGACGAAGGGCGATCCCACTCAAGATGATCGAGCAGCCGACGCGATCCGGCGTGATTACGTGAAGTCCTTAAGCGAGGAACTCGCAAAGAGTGTGGACCCCGAAGCGTTTCGCACGATTGAGGCGGAGCTTCGTGAGGCTCTTGCCGACGCTCGCCGGCGAAGCGCCGACAAGCGCCAGGAGTTGCTCCGCGACGCGATGGAGCAGAGCGAATCGAGCCGCCGGACGCTCATCGATGACTACGGCATCAAGGCGGCGCTCGACCTTCACGACAGCCCTTGGATTGGGGCTCTCCGCGACGGAGAGGATTTCGTCTATGCCGTACTGAGCTGTGACGCGGCCGAGCGGCAGGCGCAGCTGATTCGCGCGAGGCAGATTCTCTGGGGAAGGCCGCTCTGGTGGATGCACAGCGTCGCGTTGACTGGAAGCTTGAGGCTGCGGGGTGAGGATGGGTGCGAGCCGCTCGCTACCGAGCTAGCCACCCGGGAGATCCGCTATCACCTGCTCGAGTTCGCCGATCACCCCACACTCGCCGCGGCATGGCGGCTCCAGGGCGCGCTCATCCCTGCGTTTGCGCGTATAGCTGCGTACGGACCGCTGGATGACCTCTCACGATCAATGGCGAGTCGCATGTCCGCGGAACAGCGCGTCCGTTATTCACCGAGTCCCGGCCGAGCAATGATGCAAATCGTTCGGAATCTCGTTCGGTCCCGCCTCCGCGAAGTCGACTGGACTCCGTCGAGCTTGAACGCGGCCGCCGAGGAGGCAGAGTCGGCGCTTGAGCGCATCCCAATTCCCGCCGCGCAATGGGACGGTCCCCTCACCGACCCATGGCTTCAATCGTGGTCGCAGTACAGCCCCTTGGTCATGTGCGGCCTCACGATCCTGAACGCGGATCCGTCCGCCGACGACCTGCTCACGGCGACAGAACTAAGGCAGGTGATTACTGACGCGGCTGAGAGCGAGTTCCAGGTCCTCCGGCGTCCGGCCGTCCCGCTCGCTGCTCGGCTCGGCCTTGGTGACTGAGCCACCGGGATGGGTGGGGCCAGAGCCCTCGGCTGGGTCGTCGCCTGATCTGCGACGAACGGGAGCCCGGGGGCGCGTCGCCTCCATCATGACCGTGGTATGAGGTCGGGCTGAGGTTTCTCGCGCAAAGCCCTAGGCGGGAAACGCTCGTCCGAGCGGACTGACTCGTTAAGTGCACACGTGCCGTGGCCGGGGTGCTTCAAGGTCGTGCACGTCCACCAACGCCGTCGTGCGCGTCTGCCTCGCGCTCTAGCGTCCGGAGGGTGGATCCCACCGTAGCCGTGATCGTCAGCCCGGCCGCCGGCCTGGTCGGCGTGGGCTTGGGCTACCTGGGTGGTCGCCGAATTAGCACGGACGAACGCAGGGCAGCGGCACGAGCCGAGCGACGACGCGTAGTAGCGGCGTATCTCTCCGCGCTGTACCCCGTCGTGGCCGAGCTGCGAGCGCTGCCGGACGTACACCCCGGGCCATTGGCTCAGGCGCTCGATCGCCTCTCCGGGGAGAGCGCGACCTACGTCAGATCGCGCCGCGAGATCGTCAGGATGGGATCAAGGCCCTTCGACCTCAGCGACAGGCTGGCGGCTGCGACGGCGAATCTCCAGGTTCTCGAGCTTCCTGCCCCGCTCGAAGCCGCCGTGGCGAAAGCCAACGCCTATGTTGAGCAGCTCGGTACCAGGCGATCCGAGGCGCTGAAGGAGCAGTGGCCGCAGCTCTGGGAAGAGCTTCGTGCGGCGATTAAGTCGCTTCCAAGCTAGCGGCGGGGATACCAGGGCCGCCGCCCCTCGTTACGCCAAGCGACAGTGGCGCGTGCGCGCGCACCACCAGGACCGGGTACAGCGGTGGCCGGGCAGGCGCAACTGCTCCTCGCGCGAAGCGCAAGCGGGCGTTCGTCGCATCGAGCTTGGATAGTGATGTGTCCGTCCCTATGCAGGACTTGGCCTGCGGCATCTACGTGGGGCTACCGCGTCTCACCAAGGCGGGACTCTTGGGGCACAGGGCCTCTGAGGCCGCGACTGTCGCAGCGGGCGCCGACGGCACCGTTAGGTTGGTCGCGGTTTGCTCATACCGAAGGAACAGGCCGAGTTCGAGACTGGAAACGAGGTTCGGGGCCTTTACTGGATCGCCGGCGAGCCTCAAACGGAGGCCGCTGGCGTCCTGCGCTGGGATCCAGAACTAGGCGCCGAACTGTGGCTCGTGGAGCCTCCCAACGAGTGGAGGGACACACCCCTGGCCTTCCGGCGGGGTCCGTTTCGAATCTTCGGCGAGACCCCCGACAACAAGAAGGTCACTCTTCCGAGTGCCGTTATGGCGGGATCAACGATCGGGGGGACTTCGGAACTCCGGCTCATCGACCGGATGCTGGTCGCTTCTAGGCACCTGTCCTCGTCAGAGGAGTGGAAAAGGCTCATCGTGCAGACGGCAAACCTGCACGAATGGCTGCCGATCACTGGCTTGGGCGGCCATGCAACCTTCGGCAAGCATGGGGCG
>JBJMLJ010000278.1:0-3075 GCA_045805365.1 Thermoleophilaceae bacterium | reverse complement strand
GCCCTGGTCGGTGGTCGTCGTGGCCACGTCGGGCGGCGGGTTCTTCGGGTCGTAGCTCTGGAACTGGCCGGTGAGCGACGACTCGTAGCGGTAGCTGTAGGCGACCGGCTGGTTGCACTGGGCGTCCGTCGCGGTCGACTGGCACTTCCACGGCTTGACCTGCGGTCCGGAGAGGACCGGGCCGCCGTTCGGGTGGTCGACGATCGTCGTGCCGGCGCTGCCGGCGCCGGGCAGCCTGGCTGTCACGACCGTGGAGCCGACGGGCAGTCCCTCGATCAGCCCTTCGTAGCGGCCGTTCGGCCGGAGGGCGAACGCGCTGGTGACGTCACGGCTTCCGGCCGTGACTCGTACCTTGCGCGCGTCCGTTCCCGCCGGCAGGTCGACGGCGACGAGAGCGTCGCCGGCTGAGATCAGGTCGGCCCGGTTCGAGAGGACCTCAACGGTCGGGACGGCGGCGGCGATCGCCGGCGTTACCCCGAGCGCTCCCCCAATGACGACCGCCGCAACGGCGGCCATGGCCGTGCCCCTGCCCATGCCCATGCCGGCCGCGCATCCTACCCGGCCGTAAGGAATTCAGCGCCTGCAGCCGACTCGCCCCGAGTCGAGCTTGCGGCCCTTCGCGGTGATGAAGGCGAAGCTCGCGCTCCCGGGCCGGAGGACGAGCCGCAGGGCACCGTAGTGCGAGGCGTCGCCGAAGGCGAGGCCCTTGTAGTCGTGGTCGAGCGGGTAGCGCTCGTGCCCGCCGGCGCCGTCGACCAGCTCCGTGGTGCCGTCGCGCGGGCGCATCCGCTGCATGTCGTGCTCGTGCCCGTTGAGGACGAGCGCGGCGCGACCGCGGACCGCGTTCCACACCGGCGCCATGTCGCGCTGGTCGCCGTGGACGATGCCGGCGCTGTAGCGCGGCCTGTGCCAGTAGGCCAGCGTGCAGGTTCCGCGCCGACGTCTCAGCTCGCGCCGGAGCCAGCGCACCTGTCGCGAGCTCGTTGAGTGGGCGATCTCCGAGTTGAGGCTGATGATGCGCCAGCCGGCGAGGGAGAAGGCGTAGTAGGCCGGCGGCTTCACGCCCTTCGCCCGCGCCCAGTAGGGGTCATAGCCCTTGTGGTGGGCGGGCCATTCGTGGTTGCCCGGCGTCGGCGCCGTGATCCTGACGAGTGACCCGTACACGCGCGCGTAGTGGCGCTTGTACTGCGCGAGGGTCCTGCCCTCGTAGACGTCGCCCAGGTACAGGAACCAGTCCGGATGGCCGCGCCGGATCCGCCGCACCAGCCGCTTCCCCTCGTCGCCGCCGTCGGCCCCGTCTCCGACGGCCCAGACGACCGCCCGCGTGAGGCGCGGCGAGTGTATGGCCGACCAGCGGCCGCCCGGCGGATTCTCCGCGGTCGCCGTGCCGCAGCCGGCGAGCACGACGGCCGCCAGGGTGATGCTGGATGCCTTGCGCGGGGACATCGCAAGCCCGGAAGGTAGTGGCCCCGTTCACAGCCGGTAAAGCCGGGCCCGCTTCCTGTCGATACAGAGGCGCCGTGCCCCGCCCCAATCCCGACGCCGCTCGCCTCTCCCTGCTCTGGCGTTCCCTCCGCGGCTGGCTGCCTCGCGGCGGCACCCTCCCGCCCGAGGAGTGGGACCAGCGTCACCGCGTCCTGCTGATCTTCCTCTGGCTCAACGTCGTGGCCCTGCCGCTGTTCTCCGTCGTCTCCGGGCGTTACGGGCTCGCGCACGACGGGCTGCACCTCGCGCCGCTTCTCTTCTTCGCCTTCCTGTCCGACCTCAAGCGGCTCAGCCGCTCCGCCCGCGCGATCTGCGTCTCGCTCGGGCTGCTGACCGCGGCGGCGCTGCTGGTGCACATGACCGGCGGTCTGATCGAGGCGCACTTCTACTTCTTCGTGGTCGTCGTCGCGCTCACGGCGTACGAGGACTGGCGGCCCTTCCTGGTGGCGGTCGCCTACGTGCTCCTGCACCACGGCGTAATAGGAATGATCGAGCCGCGGGCGGTGTTCAACCGCCGCACCGAGTTCGAGCACCCCTGGACCTGGGCGGGCATCCACGCGCTCTTCGTGGCCGGCGCCGGCGTGGCGGCGGTGATCGCCTGGCGGCTGAACGAGAACGTGCGCGAGCGCATGCTCGAGGCCCAGGCGATGCTCGAGGACGCCGCGATGATCGACAGCCTCACCGAGCTGCCGAACAGGCGCCAGCTGATGGCGGACCTGGACTGCCTGGCGGACGCCGACGAGCCCGAGCCGAGCGTTCTCGCCATCCTCGACCTCGACGGCTTCAAGTCCTACAACGACTCGTTCGGTCACGCCGCCGGCGACGCCCTGCTGACGCGGCTCGGCTGGCGCCTCGCCGAGACGGTCGAGCAGCCCGCCCGCGCCTACCGCCTGGGGGGCGACGAGTTCTGCGTCCTGTCGCCGAGCCGCGGGCTCGAGGTCGAGCCCTTCATGGAGCTGGCGGCCGCGGCGCTCTCGGAGCACGGCGAGGGCTTCGCCATCGGCTGCTCCTACGGCGCCTCGCTGCTTCCGGACGAGGCCGACAGCGGCGAGCAGGCCCTGCACCTGGCGGACCAGCGAATGTACGTGCAGAAGAACGGCGGCCGCCCGTCCGCGGGGCGCCAGGTCGGCGACGTGCTGCTCCGCACGCTCGAGGAGCGCCACCCGGAGCTCGGCGACCACCTCGACGACGTCGCCGCTCGCAGCGCCCAGGTCGCGCGCCGGCTGGAGCTGGAGGACGACGAGGTCGAGCGTGTGCGCCAGGCGGCCGAGCTGCACGACGTGGGGAAGATCGCCATTCCCGACGCGATCCTGCTCAAGCCCGGCCCGCTGACCGACGAGGAGCGCCAGTTCATGCAGCGCCACGCCATCGTAGGCGAGCGCATCGTCGGCGCCGCGCCGGCGCTGGCGCAGGTCGCCAGGCTCGTTCGCTTCACGCACGAGCACTACGACGGCAGGGGCTACCCGGACGGTCTCGCGGGCGAGGCGATCCCGCTCGGCGCCCGCATCATCAGCGTCTGCGACGCCTTCGACGCGATGGTGTCGCCGCGCCCCTACCGCGTGAACGTGAAGAGCCAGGACGAGGCGCTTG
>JBJMLJ010000277.1:0-3164 GCA_045805365.1 Thermoleophilaceae bacterium | reverse complement strand
CGGTGACGACACGCTCGAGGGCGATGACGGCGACGACGTCCTGAAGGGCGACGACGGTGACGACGACATCCGCGGCGACGACGGCGACGACGTCGAGCGCGGCGGTCCGGGCGACGACGACTGCCACGGCGGCGCCGGCGACGACGACGTCGAGGGCGGCGAAGGCGCGGATCACGAGGATCTGGGCAGCGGCGAGCACGAGGCCGGCGACCACCACGACGGTGGCGACGACTCGGGCAGCCACGACTGACGCCCATCCGGTCTACTGATCCGGCTTTGACTCGCATAGCGAGTCAAAGCCGGATCGCTTGGCCCTTAGGGCAGTAGCCGCTCGATCGCGCGGCGCGCCTGGCCGAACGCCTCGCGCTCGCCGAAGAGCTGGAAGCGCTGGTTGGCGCCCGCCGCGAGGGCGTGGAGCTCGAAGGCGAGCTGGTGCGGATCCTCCGCGCCGGCCGCCTCGGCCTGGCGCTCGAGCTCGCCGAGCCACGCCGCGGTCCCGTCCTTGACGCGGTCGCGGACCGGGCCCGGCCTGCCGTCGAACTCCGCCGAGGCCGCCGCCCAGAAGCAGCCGCCCGGGAAGACTTCGCCCTCCATGTGGTCGAGATAGCGGTCGACCAGGGCGCGCAGCCGCTCGGGCCCCTCCGATGTCGCCCGGTAGGCGGGCTCGACCACCTCGGCGATGAAGCGCCGGCCCGCGTGCTCGATGGTGGCGAGCTGGAGCTCCTCCTTGGAGCCGAAATGGCCGAAGAGGCCGCTCTTGCTTAGGCCCATCTCGGTCGCTAGCCGGCCAATCGTCAGGCCCTCGAGGCCGTCGGTCGAGGCCAGGTCGACGGCCCGCTCGAGGATCGCCTCGCGGGCGTTGGGCGGCTCCGTCTTCGTGGGCACGTCTGCATCTTAGCGTCGCGCACGAACGTTCGTGCGGTATATTGCCGCCCCACCAATAGGAAGGAGCACCAGTGGCGAGTTACGCGGTCAAGAAGATCGATGACATGGAGGCCGTCTACGGCGGCGCGATGAAGAAGGCGCGCGCCGAGCTGGGCGTCGAGGCGTTCGGGCTCCAGGTGCTCGACTTCCCGCCCAACCTGACCCGGTACCCCGAGCACGACCACTCGGAGGACGGCCAGGAGGAGGTCTACATCCCGGTCCGCGGCAAGGGCGAGATCGAGATCGAGGGCGAGCGCCACCCGATCGATCCGGACACGATCGTGCGCGTCAGCCCCGGCGTGACGCGGAAGATCTTCACCGGCGACGAACCGATGCGGGTGATCGCGATCGGCGGCGTGCCCGGCAAGGCCTACGAGCCGGCCGCGCGGACAGAGCTCGGCGCGCCCGACCCGCTGACCCAGCGCGCGTGAACCGGCGCCGGATAGCGCGGCTGCTGAACTTGTCGAGCCGCCTCCCGCGGCTCCAGGGTGTCCTGACCCGGTACCACGCCCGCGCGTACGTCGGGAGCGGCGGCCGTCGCGGCGGCCGCTGGGTTGGCGGTCTTCCGGTGATGGTGATCGAGACGGTGGGCCGGCGCAGCGGCGAGCGGCGCTCCTCGCCGATCGTCTACGTGCGCGACGGCGACGGCTACCTCGTCACGCCGGCCAACGCCGGCGCCGGCAGGACGCCCGCCTGGTGGCTCAATCTCGAGGCGGCGGGCCGCGGTGTGGCGCTGGTGCGGGCCGAGCGGCTGGTGGTCCGGCCGCGGGTCCTGCTCGGCGTCGAGCGCGAACACGCGTGGCGGGCGATGGTCGACGCCGGCGTGGCGCTCGATGACTACGACTCGTTCACGGAGCGCGAGCTCCCGATAGTCAGGCTGGAACCGGTGCCTTCGTCCCGCTCCGGGCAAGTCGCCGCTCGCCCCAGCCGGCCCGCTGGGCGAAGTCGAGCAGCCGCCCAAAGTAGTTCCGGATCGGGCTGACCGCGATCCCCTCGGGCTCGAGCAGCTCCCGGGTGCGCTCGTTGCGGAAGCGCACGCGCATGGACAGGTAGGGGAAGAACGCCTCCATCCGGCGCAGCCCGCGCCGGCGTCGCCGGTTGCCCAGCAACAGCAGGGGCCGGTGGAGCAGGGCTCGGTAGAGCCGCGGCGGCAGGATCAGCGGGACGGGCCGCCGCAGCTCCAGCGAGGCGAGCCCCACGAGCTCCTCGACCGTCGTCGCCTGGGAACCGGCGACGAGGTGGTACGTCTCGATGCCGTCGACCGGGCGGCGGGCCAGCTCGAAGATCGCGTCGGCCACGTAGTCGACCGGCACCACGTCGACCGGGGCCTTCTGGTTCGCCGGCAGCACCGGCAGGTGCCCGCGCGCGTAGGCCCTGATCGGCGAGTAGAGGACGTTGAACGAGTCGGTCCAGCCGCTCTCGGCCTCGCCGACAATGATGCTCGGCCGGAAGATCTGCGTCGGCTGCCGCTCGCCGAGCTCGCGGACGAGCTGCTCGGCCTCGAACTTCGAGCGCTCGTAGGGGTTGCGGAAGCTCTGGTCCACCTGGAGGTCGTCCTCGCCGAACTCGCCGCGGTGATCGCCGGCCACGTAGGCGGTCGACACGTAGGCGAAGCGCTCGAGCCCCTCGCAGTCGCGGGCGAAGTCGAGCACGTGCCGTGTCCCCTCGACGTTGATCCGCCGGGAGGCGTCGAGCGGCAGCTCGAAGGAGACCGAGGCGGCGGCGTGCACGATCTCGCCCACCTCGCCGCGCAGCCGCTCGCGGTCCTCGTCGCTGAGGCCGAGGCCGGGCCACTCCACGTCGCCGGGGATCGCCTCGAGCCGGTCGAGGTGGGGCTCGGGATCCAGTAGCGCGGCGAGCTTCTCACGCAGGCGCTTCTGGGCAGCGCGCTCGTCCTCCGCGCGAACGATCGCGTAGATGCGACGGTCGGTGCGCTCGAGGTAGCGCGCCAGCAGCTCGGCGCCTACGAATCCGGTGCCCCCGGTCAGGAGCACGGCACTGGGGGGCATCCGCCCTCCTCCTTCAGACAGCTCGGGTACGGCCCGCTTTGGCGAGGGTCACCGTCACCGCTCCGGGCGAAACCTAAACTCGCGGCGGCACGGCGGAGGCGCGCATCACCGGCTCGGCCTCGAGGAGCACCTCGCGCGGCTCGCCCGCGTCGAGCAGCAGGTCGCCGGCCACCGCGCCCTTGTCCTTGAGCGGCTGGCGCACCGTCGTAAGGCCCGCGTGCTCCGCCTCGG
>JBJMLJ010000276.1:0-4534 GCA_045805365.1 Thermoleophilaceae bacterium | reverse complement strand
GGCGGCTACGACTGGCGCGCGCTCGCGGCGCCGTCCGGCCGGCCGGTCGACTCAGGCAGGGATACCTCCCACTAGCCGGGGGACCCAGCCCACACTGGCCTCCAGCTGGGCGGCGAGCGCGAGCACGAGGTCGTCGCGGCCGGGGGGCCCGATCAGTTGAACGCCCACGGGGACCCCGTCCGCGGTCTCATGCAGCGGCAGCGAGATCGCGGGCTGGCCGGTGACGTTCCAGAGCCGGACGAGGCCGCTGAAGCGCACGGCGTCGTCGCTGACCCCGCTCTGCGACTTGATCCCGCCCACCCGGGCGGGCAAGCGGGTGAGCGTCGGCGTCAGGAGCACCGACTCGGGCGGCCATGAGCGCATCACCCGCCGGGCGAACGCCCACAGGCTCTCGGCGGCCTCGAGGTAGTCCACCAGCGACACGGGCGTGGAGTCGATCGCCCAGGCTCGAGTCGCCGGCTCGAGCGCCTCGGGCTCGACGTCGCGGCCGTGGGTGCGCTCCAGCACGCGCACCAGGTGCTGGATGGCGCCGGTGCAGAAGAGCTCCCAGGCTGCCGGGAACGACTCGTCGCCCCAGTCGGGCGCGCCCTCCTCGACCTCGTGACCGAGGTCTGTGAGCGCGGCGGCCGCGCGGTCCCTCGCCGCCGCCGGGTCGGCGTCGATCGGAACGTCCAGCGGAGCGCTCCGGGCGACCCGCACCAGCACCCGCTCGGGCGGCCGCAGCGCGGCGTCCGCGAAGGGGGTTGGCGGGGGAGGGATGTAGTACCGGTCGCCAGGCTCGTAGCCGGCGATCGCGTCGAGCGCGGTCGCGCTGTCGAGCACCGTGCGGCTCAGCACGCCGTCGGTCGGTATGCCGGCGGCCCAGTCGCCGTAGTCTGGGCCCATCGATACGAGGCCGCGGGACGGCTTCAGCGCCACGACGCCGCAACACGACGCCGGTATTCGCAGCGAGCCGCCGAGGTCGCTGCCGTCGGCGAGCGCGACCATCCCCGAGGCGACCGCCGCGGCGCTTCCTCCCGAGGAGCCGCCCGCCTGCAGCGCCGTCTGCCACGGATTGCGAGTCGGGCCGAACCTGTCGTTCTCGGTGACCGGACGCAGCCCGAGCTCAGGCGTGTTCGTCTTGCCGACGACGATCGCTCCGGCCTCGCGCAGCCGGCGCACGTGGGCGCTGTCGTGCTCGGCGACCCAGTCGCCGAACCCGCGGCTCCCCTCGCTGGTCGGAACCCCGGCTGTGGCGGAGAGCAGGTCCTTCAGCCCGAGCGGCACCCCGCAGAAGGGGCGGGGATCGCCGGGGCCGACCCGCTCGGCCTCGGCCAGGGCCAGCTCGGCGCAGAGCGTCACGAAGGCGTTGAGCCTCGGATTCACCCGCTCGATCCGAGCGAGCGACGCCTCGACCAGCTCCCGGGCCGACATCTCACCCGAGCGGACGAGCGCGGCCTGTTCGAGCGCGCTCAGCTCGGCGGGCTCGTTACTCACGTCGCCCTCCGTCCACGTATGCGGCGTGCACGGGAAAGTCCTCGAGCTCCTCCGGCTCGGGCAGGCCGTGGGCCCGGCGCAGCGAGCGGAGCTCGGGGCCGGCGACGAAGCGCTCGAAGGCGGCGCGGTCCGGACAGGTGTCCACGAGCACGATCCCGTCGTCTCCCTTCAAGCACAGGTGCAGCCGCATGTTGCCTCGCGGGATCTCCCCGATCATCGCGTCGTAGCGGGGGATGAGCTCGGCGGGATCGCCGCTGAACTTCCAGATCGAAGCGTGCATCGTCAGATCCTCGCGTAATGGGTACGGACATAGGGGCGGCGGAACCCCAGCCGGCCGAAGTACTCATACGCCCGGGTGTCCATGTCGTCGGACGGCGCCTCGATGTCGGCGATGAAGCCGCCGGCGCCGCGGGCCAATCCGTCCTCGACCATGAACGCGCAGAGCGCGGCGTCGTGCTCGTACACGCCCGTCATCACGCCGGGCACCGGGCCATCCATGCCCCACCAGGCGGTGCCGTCGGGCCCGATATACATCCCGCGGGCCGCCACGATCCGGCCGTCCTCGCGGGCCACGTACTGATGCCAGCCCGGCCGCTCGATCAGCTCCGGGAGCCACGGCCCGGTGTCGAGCCGGTAGATCCGCTGGAGGAACTCGGACCACTCGTCGGCGCTCTCGCGCTCGACGCGCTCGACCACGAGTCCGTCCGCGGGCAGGGCCGAGACCGGCTCGCCGCCGCGGAAGACGCGGTCCTGCCGGTCGAACGCCGTCAGTCCGCGCTCGAGCAGCCAGTCCTCGTATCCGGCGGGCTGGCAGTGGGGGAGGGACTGGAGCAGGAACTCGTCGATTCCGGCGCGCTCGTAGTGGTCGAGGATCCGGTCCACGACCCGCGGCGTGGCGGGCTCGAGCACGCCCAGACCGACGGTGCGGCTGAAGTAGCGCCTGCCGGTGGCGGCCCAGCAGAGCACCAGCGCTCCGCCGATCTCCGCGTGGCCGATGCCGGCGGCCTCCGCGAAGTGCGGCGGGGCGGCGTCGTAGAGGTCGGTCCAGGCGCGCCCCTCGGCGGCCTCGATGGCGCGCGCGGCGGCGAGGTCGACCGGCGAGCTGTCGATTGGCGCGGTTCGCGTGGTCGTCATCGTCAACTCCCCTGCATCGCCGCGAGGTTCCTGCCGACCACTTCCATCGTGCGGCCATAGTCCTCCGTCGGGCTGAACTCCACGAGGTCCGTCCCTGCCGTGACGACCGGGACGTGCCCCGGGGGCGCGTAGTAGGCGTCGCCCGTCTCGTAGACCTCGTCCCGGTCCGGGTAGCGGAAGGTGACCTTGCCCTCGACGACGTAGCCCCAGTGCGGGCTCTGACAGCGGTCGTCGGGGAGTCCTTTGAACAGCGGGGTGGCGTCCGCGTCCTCGCGGAAGGTCTCGAACGCGATCGTGTAGCCGCCGGCGTCCTCGTAGCGTCCCACCATCACGCCCATGTCCTCGACCCGCGAGGCCGTCTCCTTCGAAGCCTTCGGCATCTGCCCTCTCCTCAAATAGACACTGTGTCTAGACAGCGCGTCGCACCGTAGCACTTCGTAGAACTGGTGTCTAGACTCTCTGTCTATGCCAGCCCGCGCCTATCGCGCTCAGCGCCGCCCGGAGCGGGCAGAGGCAACGCGCGAGCGGATCATGTCGGCGGTACGGGAGCTGCTCGACGAGGGCAGCTTCCACGAGTCCACGGTCGAGGAGGTCGCCGACCGTGCGGGGATCTCGCGGGCGACCCTCTACCAGCACTTCGGCTCGCGGCTCGAGCTGGTCGACGGGATCTGCGACAGCTTCGCGGTCAACCCGGCGCTCCTCCGGATCAGGGACACGGTGGAGCTCGCGGATCCCGACGAGGCACTGGCCGAGACGATCGCCGCCACCGTCCGCTTCTGGTCGTCCGAGGACGGGATCCTGAGCCAGCTCTACGGAGTCATCGCCGTCGACCAGGCGGCCCAGGACCTGGTCGACCGCCAGCGCAATGACCGCCGGGGCGAGATGCAGCTGCTGGTCCGCCACCTGCGCAAGTCGGGGCGGCTCCGGAAGGGCGTGAGCGAGCCCCGCGGCCTTGCCCTCCTGATGGTGCTCACGAGCTACGAGAGCTTCCGCGAGCTGCGTCAGGCCGGCGTCTCGGATCGGGAGCTGACGAAGACGCTCCACGAGAGCGCCCGCGACCTGCTGCTCGGCTAGCCATGGCGACGGTCACACTCGGCGATACGCCGCTCACCCGGATCGGGCTTGGGACCAACCGGCTCAGGAACACGCCCGAGAACGTCGCCTTCATCCGAGACGCGGTGGCCGCAGGCGTCGGTCTCATCGACACGGCCCACACCTACGCGAACGGCGAGAGCGAGCAGACGATCGGCGCGGCCCTGTCGTCGTCGGCCGACCGTTGTGTCGTGGCGACGAAGGGCGGCTACCGCGACGCCCGGCCCGAGGTGCTGAGCGCGGAGATCGACGAGAGCCTCCGCCGGCTGCAGACCGGCACGATCGACCTCTACTACCTCCACAAGCCGGATCCGAGGACGCCGCTGGAGGAGAGCCTCGGGGTCGTCGACGAGTACAGGCAGCGCGGCGCCATCCAGCGCATCGGCGTCTCGAACGTGTCGCTGGAGCAGATCGAGCGGGCGAGAGCGGTCGCGCCGATCGTGGCCGTCCAGAACCACTACAACCTCTCGGAGCGGGGAGACGACGACGTCGTCGACTACTGCGCGGAGAACGGCATCGTGTTCGTGCCCTACTTCCCTCTGCGAGCCGACGGCGGTCGAGCGGCGGCGGAGATCGCGGAGCGCCACGGCGCAACGGCGCAGCAGGTGACGCTCGCCTGGCTGTTGCGTCGCTCCCCGGCGACGCTCCCGATTCCTGGCACCCTGTCGCTCGAGCACCTGAGGGAGAACCTGGCCGCCACCGAGATCGAGCTGACCGACGAGGAGTTCGAGGCCCTATAGCTCCGGGTGGATTCGAACCACCGACCTCGCCATTATGAGTGGCGCGCTCTAACCGCTGAGCTACGGAGCCCTTCGGGCGAGTTTAGCCTTGG
>JBJMLJ010000275.1:0-7788 GCA_045805365.1 Thermoleophilaceae bacterium | reverse complement strand
TCCCGCCGGGCCGCGCCCACATCGCCGACTACGCCTCGTTCGTCGCGATGCTGGCGCGCCGCTACCCCAAGTCCGCCGGGATCGAGGTCTGGAACGAGCCGAACCAGAAGTTCTTCTGGCAGCCCTACCCCGACCCCGTCCTATACGCGGACATGCTGAAGGCGACTTACCGCGCGGTGAAGGCCGTCAACCCCTCGATGCCGGTCGTCAACGGCGGGCTCGCCGACAACACCTCGTACGACTACGGCATCCCGCCGAAGCCGTACGCCCAAGCCATGTACGCCAACGGCCTGGGGTCGTACATGGACGGCTTCGCCTTCCATCCCTATCCCCACCTCACCGGCCTCTTCGACCAGACCGTCGCCGACATGCGCGCGGTCCGTCACGCCGCCGGCGACGACGCCAAGCCCTTCTGGATCACCGAGTCGGGCTGGACCACCACCGGCCACCTGAGCGGCTGGCCCGCCAGCTGGATCCTGACCGAGGCCCAGCAGGCCACAAGCCTCGTCGCCCTCTACCGGAGGATCTACGCGATGCCGGACGTGCACGCGTTCATGGTCCACACGCTGATCGAGCCCCCGGGCAACCGCGACACGAGCCCCGGGGTCGGCTACGGCGTCGTACACGCCGACCTCACCCCCAAGCCCGCCTTCTGCGCGCTCGCGGTCCTGCGCGGCAAGCCCTCGCCCTGTCGCTGAGTAGGCTCGCTGCCGGTAGCGTCTAGCGCGTGGAGACGAGCGCCGGCCACGCCTCGCGCCTGATTCCCGCGCAGCCCCGGCGGCTGTCCGTGACGCAGAAGCTGTCGCTGGTGGCAGAGATCCTCCGCTCCTACCGGCGCGCCCGGCGCGAGCTCGGGCGCGAGGACTTGCGACTGACGCTCCGGACGCTGCGCGGAGAGCCGGCGCCGCGGCGCCCGGAGCCGCTCGATCCCGAGACCTACGGGGAGGCGCTGCGGATGGGGTCCGTCGTCTCGCGGGTCTGCCGGCCGCTGCCGATCGACTCGCGCTGCCTGACCCAGTCGCTGGTGCTGACCGCGCTGCTCTCGCGCCGCGGCGTCGGGAGCTCGCTTGTCATCGGCGTGCGCCGGGGCGAGAGCTTCGGCGCCCACGCGTGGGTCGAGCTCGACGGCCGCGCTGTGCTGCCCACCGGTGCGGGGGCGTTCGAGCGGCTCGTCGAACTCTGAGACTGCGTTAGTATGCCCGCGCGGTGCGGCACCGCGGCAGGGGTACTGCGCGGTGCTTGGATGGATCCAAGGCAAGCATCGAGTATGGGGGCACAGGAAGTGGACACACTGACGCGTGGTCGGGGGGCTACGCAGCCGGAGGCGGACCAACGGTCCTCCCGGTTCTCCGGCGGCTGGCGGCGGCCGTCGATCGCGTCCTACGACGGCCTGCTCGGCGGCGGAGCGCCGCCGCCGCGGCGCGACTCCGTCCGCCGACGTCTGCTGGCCGTCTCGGACGCGCTGGCGCTCGTGGCCGCCTACGGCTGCGTCTGGCTGGTGCTGCCGCCGGCGGCCCACGTGAGCCAGCGCCTCGTGCTGCTGGCGGCTCTGCCGTCCTGGGTCGTGATGAACAAGCTCCTCGGCCTCTACGACCGCGACGCCAACCTCATCCACAAGTCGACGCTCGACGAGCTGCCGCGAATCGCCCTGTCCGTAGTGCTCGGCACGACGCTCGTCTTCATGTTGAGCCAGCCGCTGCTCGGCTTCGAGTCACACCGGCCCCAGGCGCTCGCGTTCGTCGGCTTCGCCCTCGTTACCGTCCCGATCTTCCGCGGCCTCACCCGCTCCTGGGTCGTGCGGCACTTCCCCGCGGAGCGATGTGTGATCGTCGGCTCGGGCTTCGTTGCCGGCCTGCTCGCGCGCAAGATCTCGATGCATCCCGAGTACGGGGTCCAGCTGGCCGGCTTCGTCGACGTCACCCACCCGGAGGACCAGAACGAAAACGGCTTCGCCCGCCACCTCGGCGGGCTCGAGAGCTTCGAGGACATCTGCCGCGAATACGCGGTGGAGCGGGTCGTGATCGCCTTCTCGAGCCTCGACCACGAGGAGCTGATCGGCGTCATCCGGGCGTCGAAGGCCCTCAACCTGAAGATCAGCGTGGTCCCGCGCCTGTTCGAGGTCATCGGCCACTCGGTGGAGGTCGACCAGGTGGAGGGCATGACGCTCCTCGGGCTACGGGGCCTGACGAGGACGCGCTCGTCGCTGGCCTTCAAACGGGCGATCGACTTCGCCGTGGCGGCCGTCGGGATGATGCTCCTGAGCCCGCTGCTGGCAGCGATCGCCCTTGCCGTGAGGCTCACCTCGCGCGGCCCGGTCTTCTTCAGGCAGAAGCGGATCGGCCGCCGGAACCGGCCCTTCCACATGGTCAAGTTCCGCACGATGGTCGACGGCGCGGACGCGCTCAAGGAGCAGTTCGCGCACCTGAACGAGTCGGTCGCGCCGATGTTCAAGATCAGCGACGACCCGAGGGTCACCCGGGTCGGCCGCTTCCTGCGCCGCTTCAGCCTGGATGAGCTGCCGCAGCTCTGGAACGTGCTGCGCGGCGAGATGAGCCTCGTCGGGCCGCGACCCCTCGTCCCCTCCGAGGACGATCAGGTGATCGGCTACCACCGCGAGCGCCTCGACCTGACGCCGGGCCTCACCGGTCCTTGGCAGGTGCTCGGGCGGACCACGATCCCGTTCCAGGACATGATCAAGCTGGACTACCTCTACGTGGCCGAGTGGTCCCTGTGGAACGACATCAAGCTGTTGATCCGCACCGCGCCGGTGGTCGTCCGGGCCCAGGGCCATTAGCCTAGGAGCGGACTCGCAGAGGGCGATGGGCGTCGCCGCTTGCATTCGCCCTTTCTCACGTTTCAGCAGCTACAAGATTCGATGGCCGACGAGAGAAACACGTCCGAGGACGCCATGCTCGACGCGGTGGCCCACGTGCCGGAGCACGTCGTCCACAGGACGTTCGAGGCCGAGACCCTGTTGCTGAACCTCGACACCGGCCAGTACCACGGGCTCAACGAGACCGGCGGCCGGATGCTCCAGCTGCTCGAGGCGAGCGACGGGCGGGTGAGGGAGGCCATCCAGAAGCTGGCGGACGAGTATGAGATCGCCTTTGAGGAGATCGCCCCCGACCTCTTGACCTTCTGCTCGTCCCTCGAGTCGCGCGGGCTCATCCAGGTCACGAAGGTGGAGAGCTAGCGCAGGCCCAGCGGGACGCGCGTACCCTGGACGAGCCGTGGAGGTGAGGGGCACAGCGGCGGGCGGATTGACGGTCGGCGAGCTGGCCCAGCCCTCCCGTGTGCGGGACGCGCCTCGAGCTCCCGCCCTGAGCCTGCGCGGCATCTCGAAGAGGTGGGGTCCGGCTCAGGTCCTCGACGGCGTGGACCTCGACATCCAGCCCGGCGAGCGCGTCTGGGTGGGCGGCCGCAACGGCGCCGGCAAGACCACTCTCCTCCGGATCGCGGCCGGGCTGATCCTGCCGGACTCGGGCGAGGTCGAGCTCCACGGCCTTCACGCCGAGCGCAACAGGCGCGCCTTCCACCGCAGGCTGGGTTTCCTCGCCGCGGGGAACACGGCGCTCTACGCGCGCCTGTCGGCCACGAACAACCTCGACTTCTGGGCGGGGATCGCCCTGGTTCCGCGCCGGCGCCGGCGCGCCGCGATCGAGGCCGCGATCGCGCGCTTCGGCATCGAGGAGCTCGCCGACCGCCGGGTCGACCGCATGTCGATGGGCCAGCGCCAGCGGGTGAGGCTGGCCGCGACCTTCCTCCACGATCCCGACGTGGCGCTGCTCGACGAGCCGGAGACGAGCCTCGACGACGAGGGCCTCGCCCTGCTCGGCGAGGTGCTCGACGATCACGTCGCGCGCGGCGGCGCCGCGATCGTCTGCTCGCCCACGCGCGAGCGGCTCGGCGTGCCGGTCGACAGCGGAGTCCTGATCGACGGCGGCAAGGTGATGCCCGCGTGACCGCCGCCGTGGAGCTCGTCGACGCCGGCCTGTCGGTGGTCAAGCGCGACTTCAGGCTGTTCGTGAGCTACCGGCTGCGACTCGGGACCATGCTCCTCAGCGCGTTCTTCAGCCTCACGCTCTTCTATTACATCTCCCGGCTCGTGAACGTCCCCCAGTTCACGACCCACGAGCAGTACTACGCCTTCGCGCTGATCGGCCTGATCATCCTCCAGGTCGTCAACTCGACGCTCCAGACGCCGCCCACCACGCTGCGGCAGGAGCTCGTGGCAGGGACCTTCGAGCGGATCGTGCTGTCGCCGTTCGGCCCCGTGGGCGCGGTGATCTCGATGCTGGTCTTCCCGTTCCTGCTGACGCTCGTCATGGCGGCGGCCATGCTCGTCTTCGCCTCGCTGGCCTTCGGAGCGCCTGTCCACTGGGGAACGGCGCCGGCGGCGATTCCGGTGGCGTGCCTGGCGTCCCTGGCGTTCGCGCCCTTCGGGCTCGCCTTCCTCGCCGGCGTCCTCGTCGTCAAGCAGGCCATCGCCGGCGCTACCTGGGTCGTTGCGGGGATCTCGCTCATCGCCGGCCTCTACTTCCCGATTGCTCTACTGCCCGACTGGATCGAGTGGACCTCGAACGTCCAGCCCTTCACCCCGGCGGTCGACCTCATGCGCCACCTGCTCGTTGGGACGCCGCTGAGCTACTCCGCCTGGCTCGACGTCCTCAAGATCGTCGGCTTCGCCGCCGTCCTCTTCCCGATCTCCGCCTGGCTCGTCGCCCGCGCCGTCCGGGCTTCCCGGCGGCGCGGCACGATCATCGAGTACTGAGCTGCGGAAGTGGGTGTGATGCGGGCCTTCGGAATGGACATCCGCACCGACTTCGCTATTGCGGGCGTCGAGCTCGATGCACCCGGAGGCGATCGGCACCCGCTCACCCTTCGCGAGGCCACCCCGGCGGAGGTCCTGCGCGGTTTTCCGGAGCGTGCCGACCGAATCGGCGAGGTGCGGCTCGCAGACGGCAGCCTGGCCGTCTCGATCGACGCCGGCGGCGGCGCGGGCTATCTCGCCTGGGCGGCCGACTCCGGGCAGGCGCGCGTCGCGGCCGACGGGCAGGAGGTGCTGGTGGCGCCGATGACGGACGTGTCGCCCTGGCTCTGGCAGCGTTTCCTCACGGGTCAGGTGCTGCCGCTCGCCGCGCTGCTCCAGGGACTCGAGGTGTTCCATTCGTCGGTTCTCGGGCTGGAAGGCCGCGCGATAGCCGTGGTCGGCGCAAGCGGTGTCGGCAAGACGACGCTGGCCCTCCGCCTCGTGCTCCAGGGCCTCGACTTCATGAGCGACGACGTCCTCGTGGTCGAGCCGGGTGAGCGCCCGCTCGCGCATCCGGGGATCGGCCTCGCGAATGTCCGGCCCGGGGCCGAGGAGCTCGTCCAGGCGCTCGAGCAGCTTGGTCTGGCGAGGGCGATCGGCGAAAACGACCTTCAGGTGCGGCTCTCGATCCGCTGTGCCGACTCTCCGCTCCCGCTCGCCGACCTGTTCGTGGTCACCCGGTCCGGGGAGCCCGGCGAGCTACGGGTCGAGCGCCTCAGACCCGTCGACCCGCGGTTGCTTCTGGCCGCAACCTTCAACCTGTCGCTCCGCACCCCGGAGCGCCTTGCGCGGCAACTCGACGTGTGCTCGCAGCTCGAGAGGTCGGTCTCCATCTTCGAGGTGTCGGCGGGCATCGACGTGCCGCCCGACCGGATGACGGAGGCGATCCTCGAGCACGCCGCGCATCCGCTGCCGTGCTGAACGTCGAGATGGCCTATCGCGCGTTCGGGCTGAACATCGTCTCGGCGCTCGTGCTACCGGGGATGGAGGACGTCCCGGCCCAGGAGAGCGACCCGGTGCGCCTCGAACTCGTGGATTCCGCCGAGGTGCAGGCCGCCTGGAGCGGTGGATCGGCTCGGCCGGTGTGGGAGACCGTGCTCGACGACCTCCCCTTCCGCTTCGAGGCGGGAAGCGCCGGCGACCACCTCTTCAGCTACGGCGACGAGGCGACCTTCCACCTCAACAGAGCCGCGGACGAGCTGCTGTGCGCACCCGTGGACAGAGCCGCCCCGGACTGGCAGCGCGTGCTGCTCGACACCGTGCTCTACACGGTCAGCCTCTTGCACGGCTTCGAGGCGCTTCACGCGAGCGCCGTGGAGCTGGCCGACGGCCCGGTTGCCTTGGTCTCGGCGATGGGCGGTGGCAAGACGAGCGCTGCCGTCGCCCTGCTCCGGCGCGGGTATCCGCTCTTCTGCGACGACATCCTCACCCTGAAGCGGACCGCTGGAGCTCCTCTTGCGTATCCCGGCCCGGCGCTCATGAACCTGCCCCTGGCTGTCGAGCTGGACGGGCTGCCCGTGGGCTGGCGCCGACTCGCTCGGTTCGGAGATGAATCGTGGGTCGCCGTCGCCGGAGCCGCGACGCAGCCGCGCCCGGTCGCAGCCATCGTCCTGCTGGAGCGCCGAGCGGACGCGGCTCTCGAGGCGCAGACCGTGCCCCACAGCGCCCTGCCACTCGTGCCCCACGCACTGGGCCTGCAGCACCGGCCCGACCGAATGCGGGGGACATTCGAGATCCTCTGCGACCTCGCGGAGTCGGTTCCCCTGTACCGCCTGACCGCAGGTCCGGACGCCTCGCCGGACGAGATCGCCGATGTCGTCGAAGGCTTGACCCCGGCATGAGCGCGTCGGGTGCACGCCGCCGCGGCCGGGTGTTCGGGCTCGAGGTCGAGGCCGACTTCAACCTGCCGATCCTCCCCCCATCGGGCCGCCGGAGCCGCGCGAGACGAACGGTGCTCGAGCTGGTGGACTCGAAGACGCTGCGGTCGAGGTGGCCGGCGAGGGAGGCTGAGCGCTCGAACGAGGCGCTGCGCGCGAACGGCGACCTGGACTTCGCGGTCGACCGGCACCCGGAGGCCGGTTACCTGCTGACCGCTCACCGCCTGGGGCGGTTTGTGGTCGCGGCGGACGGCACCCGCGTGCAGTGCGCACCCGGCCGCGTCGCGAGCTGGCGTTGGGCGAGATTCATGCTCGCCCAGGTCCTGCCCATGGCCGCCACCGCCCGCGGGCTCGAGGTCTTTCACGCGAGCGCCGTGTCGCTGGCGAACCGGGCAGTGGCGGTCGTCGGGCCGACGGGCACGGGGAAGACCTCCTTGGCGGCGCGGCTCGTGACGCGGGGCGCCGGCTTCCTAACCGACGACGTGCTTGCGGTGGAGGGGCGCGGCGATTCCCTGATCGCCCATCCCGGGCCCCCCGTTGCCAACATGCGCGACGCGTCGACGCGAGGCCTCGGCCGCGCCCTGGCGGAGGCGGACGACAGGGTCTACCTCTCGGTCGACACGCCGGATCAGACCACCGTCACCGCCGTGCCGCTGGGAGCAATGTACTTCCCGGAGGTCGGCGGCTCGGGCATCGACGTCGAGGTCATGCGCCCACTCGATCCCCGACTCCTGCTCGTGAACAGCTTCAACTGGACGATCGAGACGCGTGCGCGGCTCTCCAACCAGCTGGACATCTGCGCACGGATCGCCGCCTCGGTGCCGCTGCTCCGCCTCTCGATGGCCGCGGACGTGGGACCCGAGCAGGTCGCCGCGGTCGTTGAGGAACACGCTCTGACGACGCTGTCGAATGTCGATCGAGTGGCCTGACGACGACGCCCTGGGCCACGGCCTCGTAGGTGTGTGCGGGCCGGGGTCGTCGGACCGCGTCGACCGTGCCCTCGGCTCCAGCGGAGCCGAGGCGCTGGAACAGGGGTCGCTGGCGGTCGCTTGGAGCGGCATCGGGCCGGCGTCCATGGCCGGCCCCTGGCTTTGCCTGATC
>JBJMLJ010000274.1:0-4724 GCA_045805365.1 Thermoleophilaceae bacterium | reverse complement strand
GTCCTCGCGCTCGGTCACCTCCTTCAGCTGCGGGCCGGCGAACGCCGTGTTGAACAGCAGCGTGTTCGCGCCCAGCTTCGAGATCGCGACCGTCGCCTCGATGAACCAGTGGTGGTCGCGGCACATGATCGCCACGCCGTCGCCCTCGCCGATGCCCGCGTCGGCCATCGCGCGGGCGAGCGCGTTGGTGCGCCGATCTACCTCGGCGAACGTGAGGCTGCCGCGCTCGTCGATGATGGCCGGCTCGTCGGGAAAGCGCTTCGCGGAGACGATGAAGGCCGCCGCCGGCGTCATCTTCCAGCGCAGCAGCTCGCGCGCCGCGTCGGCGAGCTTGTCGGGTCGCTCGGGACGGAGCAGGCCGGTCTCGACCAGCACCTTGGCGGCCCGCGCGATCCGCTCCGGCTGCTTCAGGACCTGGACCACCGCAGCTCCCCGGTCAGGTGCGGCTTCTCGTTCTTGCCGTCGTGCACCGCGAAGTCGCGACCGCCGTCCACCGCCCGGGATGCGAAGCTCACCTTGCCCGGCACGAACACCGGCAGCTTGAAGCTCACCTCGACCTGGAAGCGCTCGGGCAACAGGCTCTCGAGCGCGCCCAGGCAGCGCGCCTTGAGCCACATGCCGTGCGCGATCGCGCTCTTCATGCCGAACAGCCGCGCGCTCAGCGGGTGGAGGTGGATCGGGTTGCGGTCGCCGGATACGTCGGCGTAGCGGCGCCCGATGTCGCCGGGGACCTTCCACACGGCCTTGGGAGGCGGCGGCTCCGGCCTGTCGCCGCTCTTGCCCGATGAGCCGTTCCCCTCCCTGTGCAGGTAGGTGCTGCGGCTGCGCCAGACGGCCTCCCCGCCCACCTCCGCCTCGGCGACGACATCGAACTGAGTGCCGCGGTCATGGGGCGCGAGGTCGTCCGTGCGCACTCGAACCGAGAGCCGCTCGTCCGCTGCGATCGGTCGCAGCTGCTCGATCCGGTTGCCGACGTGCACGAGGCCGATGACCGCGAAGGGGAAGTCGGTCCGGGTCATCAGCTCCATCGCGAGCGGGAAGGCGATGACGTGGGGGTAGGTGGGCGGCACGACGTCGCGCAGCGGGAAGCCGCAAACGTGGTCGTAGCGCGCCAGGTGCTCGCGGTCGATCTCGACGTCCGGCAGTGTCAGCTCGTCGTCCGGCAGCTTCCGCTCGCCGCCGCCGACGAGCGGCAGCTTGCGCAGGACCGACAGCCCGGTACCGGCCACGGCCTTCGGGTACAGCACCCGCATGCTGGGCGGCGAGTCGAGCTCGCGGACGGCCATGGCCTACGCCCCGATCAGGGCCTGGCCGCAGACCCTGACCACGTTGCCGTTGACGCCCTCGGAGCCGGGGCTTGCGAGCCAGGCAACCGTCTCGGCCACGTCCACCGGCAGCCCGCCCTGGGAGAGGCTGTTCATCCGCCGCCCGGCCTCCCGTACCGGGAGCGGCATCGCCGCGGTCATCTGTGTCTCGATGAAGCCGGGCGCCACCGCGTTGATCGTGCCCGGCCGCGGGGCCACGATCGGCGCGAGCGCGTCGACCATCCCGATCACGCCGGCCTTGCTGGTCCCGTAGTTCGCCTGGCCGCGGTTGCCGGCTATCCCGCTCACCGACGAGACCCCGACGATCCGCCCGCCGGGCCGCAGCGCGTCCTCCCGAAGCAGCGTGTCGTTGATGCGCAGCGGGCTCTCCAGGTTGATCGAGAGCACCATCTCCCAGCGCTCGTCGTCCATGCGGCCGAGCGTCTTGTCGCGCGTGACTCCGGCGTTGTGGACGACCACGTCCACTCCCCCGTGCCGCTCGCGCATGTGCTCGGCAAGCCGGGCCGGGGCGTCGTCGTCGGTGATGTCGAGCTGGAGGCTCGAGCCCTCGATCCGGTTCGCCACCTCGGCGAGCGCCTCGCCCTGGCCGGGCACGTCCAGGCAGACGACGTCGGCCCCGTCGCGGGCCAGCGTCTCCGCGATCGCCTCGCCGATGCCTCGCGACGCCCCGGTCACGACGGCCGCCTTGCCGGCGAGCGGCTCCGCCCAGTCGTCGGGAGCGGCCGGATCGGCCGCGCCGATGCGCACCACCTGCGCGGACACGTACGCTGACCGGGCCGACAGCAGGAAGCGGAGCGTGCCCTCCAGGCCGGCCTCGGCGCCCGGCGCGACGTAGACCAGGTTCGCGGTCGAGCCCTTGCCGACCTCCTTGCCGGCCGAGCGGACGAAGCCCTCGATGGCGCGCTGGGCGATCGCCTGCTGCGGGTCCTCCGCCATCTCGGGCGGCGTCGCGAGCACGACGAGCCGGCCCGAGGCCTCGAGCCGCCAGATGACCGGGTGGAAGAACTCGTAGAGATCCTTCAGGCCCTGGACGTCCTGGATGCCGCTGGCGTCGAAGACGAGGGCGGCGAAGCGGCGGTCGCCGTTCGAGTCCTCGCTCCAGGCGGTCGTGCGGACGCCGGCCCGCTCGGCCGCGCTGCGCGCGTCCTCGCCAGGCGCGACGGCGACCTCGGTGTCGGTCTCCCGCAGCACGTCGGCGACCGTGTCAGCCAGCCGAGAGCCGGCTGCCGCGCCGAGCAGCGCGGGCCCCTCGAGCAGGGGCTGTCCCGGCTCGTAGCGGCGCAGCTCGGTAGGCATGGGCATGCCGAGGCGCTTGGTGACGAGCCTCCCTGCCGTGGAGTTGGCGAAGCTCTGGTAACGGTCCGCCACGGAGTGGTTTCGTACCCGCCCTCGTCGGCTACTAACGCCCTATGCGGGCGGCAATAGTCGGCGGCAACCGGATTCCGTTCGCGCGTTCGAACGGGGCCTATTCGAACGCCTCGAACCAGGACATGCTCACGGCAGCGCTGGACGGGCTTGTGGCCCGCTTCGGGCTCCAGGGCGAGCGTCTCGGCGAGGTCGTGGGCGGCGCCGTGCTCAAGCACAGCCGCGATTTCAATTTGACGCGGGAATGCGTCCTGGGCGGCGCGCTCGACCACACCACGCCCGCCTACGACGTCCAGCGGGCCTGCGACACGAGCCTCGAGGCGACGATCCTGGTGGCGAACAAGGTCGCGCTCGGCCAGATCGACAGCGGCGTCGCCTCGGGCGTCGACACCACGAGCGACCCGCCGATCGCGGTCAACGACGACCTCCGCCGCGTGCTCGTCCAGGCGAACGCGGCCAAGAGCGTGACCGACCGGGTGAAGCTGCTGGCCCGCGTCCGTCCCGGGCAGATCGTGCCCGAGATCCCGCGCAACGCGGAGCCGCGCACCGGGATGTCGATGGGCGAGCACGCCCAGGAGACGGCGAGCGAGTGGGAGGTGAGCCGGCTCGAGCAGGACGAGCTGGCCGCGTCGAGCCACCAGAAGCTCGCGGCGGCCTACGACCGCGGCTTCTTCGACGACCTCGTCACCCCCTACCTCGGCCTCGACCGCGACGAGACCCTGCGCCCGGACTCGAGCCCCGAGAAGCTGGCCAAGCTGAGCCCCGTCTTCGGCAACGGCAACGGGGCGACGATGACGGCCGGCAACTCGACGCCGCTGTCCGACGGCGCCGCCGCGGTGCTCGTGGCCAGCGACGACTGGGCCGAGCGGCACAACCTGCCGGTGCTCGCCCACATCGTCGACAGCGAGTCGCACGCGGTCGACTACGTGCACGGCGAGGACGGGCTGCTGATGGCTCCGCTCTACGCGGTCCCGAGGCTGCTCGAGCGCAACGGCCTGAGCCTCCAGGACTTCGACTTCTACGAGATCCACGAAGCGTTCGCCTCGCAGGTGCTGGCGACCCTCAAGGCGTGGGAGGACCCGCAGTTCTGCCGCGAGCGGCTCGGCCGCGACGAGCCGCTCGGCTCGCTCGACCGCTCGAAGCTGAACGTCAACGGCGGCTCGCTGGCGGTCGGCCACCCGTTCGCGGCCACGGGCGCCCGCATAGTGGGCACCCTCGCCAAGCAGCTCGCCGAGCGGGGATCGGGGCGCGGTCTCGTCTCGATCTGCGCCGCCGGCGGCCAGGGGCTGGTCGCGATCCTGGAGCGCTAGATGGCCTTCGACCTCGAGCTCACCCCGGCTCACCACGACCTCATCGAGCGCACGCACCGCTTCGCCGAGGATGTGGTGCGGCCGGTCGCCGGGCGCTACGACCGCGAGGAGGAGTTCCCCTGGCCGGTGCTCGAGCGCGCCGCCGAGGAGGGCTTCTACAACGCCCTCTTCTACCGCGACCTGATCGCCGATCCCACCGGCCTCTCGCTGCCGCTGTTCATGGAGGAGCTCTTCTGGGGCTGCGCCGGGATCGGGCTCGCGATCGTGATGCCCGCGCTGGCGCTGTCGGCGCTGGCGCAGGCCAGCACCCCGGACCAGCTGCTGCGCTGGGCGCCCGGCTGTTTCGGCGAGCCCGGCGACCTGCGCCTCGCGGCCCTCGCGGTCTCGGAGCCGCAGGCGGGCAGCGACGTGGGCGGGCTCGAGACCCAGGCCCGCCGCGACGGCGACGACTGGATCATCGAGGGCCGCAAGCTGTTCATCGGCAACGGCGGCATCGCCGACATTCACGTAGTCAACGCGGTGGTCGATCCGGAGCTCGGCACCAAGGGCCAGGCCATGTTCGTCGTGCCCAAGGACACGTCGGGCCTGAAGCTCGTCCGCAAGCTCGAGAAGCTCGGCTGCCGCGCCTCTCACACCGCGGAGCTCGAGTTCGAGCGCTGCCGCGTCCCCGGCGACCACCTGCTCGGCGGTGACGAGAAGCTCGAGGCGCGGCTCGAGCGCGCCC
>JBJMLJ010000273.1:0-3019 GCA_045805365.1 Thermoleophilaceae bacterium | reverse complement strand
CGCCGGCCAGGTGTTCGGCCTGCTCGGCCCCAACGGCGCCGGCAAGTCGACTGTAATCGGCATGCTGACCAGCACGGTCAAGCCAACGGGCGGCAGCGCCCGGCTGGCCGGGTTCGACGTCGCCAAGCAGCCGCTCGCGGCGCGAGGCGTGAGCAGCGTGGTCTTCCAGGATGCAGTCGTCGATCGCGCCTTGAGCGGCCGCCGCAACCTCGAGCTCCACGCCCGGCTCTGGGGAGTCGAGCGTGAGGCGGCCGAGGAGGGCATCGCCGAGCTGGCCGAGGCGCTCGGCCTGAGCGAGCTGCTCGACCGCATGGTCGGCAGCTACAGCGGCGGCCAGCGTCGCCGGCTCGAGATCGCCCGGGCGCTCGTGTCGCGGCCCAGGGTCCTCTTCCTGGACGAGCCGACCGTGGGGCTCGACCCGCGGATCCGCCACGAGCTGCTCGACGCGATCGCCGGGCTGCGAGCCCGCGACGAGATGACGATCCTGCTCACCACTCACTACCTGGACGAGGCGCAGCGCCTGTGCGATCGGGTGGCGATCGTCCACCTCGGGGAGATCGTGGCGCTCGACACGCCCGAGGCGCTGCTGGCGGGGCTGGGGCGCGAGGTCCTCGAGCTGCGTGTGGACGGCGAGGTGCCCGTCGCGCTCGCCGCCCTCGGTGCACATGGGATCGCCGCCGACGACGCCTTCGCCGTCGGCTCCACGCTCACGATCCCGCTGCACGACGGCGAGGCCGGCCAGGCGCTCCGCGCGCTCGACCGCGCCGGCCTCTCCCCCAGCGCGATCAGCACCCGCCAGCCCACCCTCGACGACGTCTACCTGCGGCTCACCGGCGATCGCCTCGCCGAGGCCGCCTGAGAGAAGGAGGAACCATGACCGCAATCCCCGCACTCGCGACGCTGGCCGGACGCCGCGCCGCGCTGACCGCCCGCACCCCACGGCAGATCCTCGTGCCGCTGCTGACGCCGGTGCTCTTCGCCCTGGTGATCGCCCCGGCGCTGAAGGAGGCGCTCGGCGGGCTCGGCTCGCACATCGACTACACGGCGTTCGTGGCAGTCGGGACGGTGGGCCTGCTCGTGCCGCTGACCTCGCTGTTCGCCGGCCTCGGCGTGCTGGTCGACCGCAACGGCGGCGCCCAGCGCGAGCTCCTGGCCGCGCCGGTCCCCCGCGGCCTGCTCGTGCTGGGCAACCTCGTGGTGGTGCTGGCGGTGGCCGCCCTCCAGGTCGCCGTGCTGATGGGCGTCGCCATCGCCCGCGGCGCCCACTTCCACGCCACCGTGGGCGGGATCGCCTGGTTCGTGCCGGCGGCGATCCTGTTCGCCGTATTCATGTACGGGATGGCCGAGACGCTGGCCAGCCGCATCCCGGAGCAGGAGGAGTACATCGCGGCAACGCCGGCGGTGGCGATCGTGCCCTGGTTCTTCGCCGGGGCGCTGTTCCCGATCACGGCGCTGCCGGGAGCGCTCACCGCGTTCGCCAAGGTGCTTCCGCTCACCCACGCCCTGGCGCTGATGCGCTACGGCCTGCTGGACAGGAGCGGCTCCGGGCTGCACGACATCTGGGGAATGGGCAACACGACGGTCGAGGCCGCGCTGAGCCTCGGCATCGTGGCGCTGTTCGCCGCGGCCCTCACGGCGATCTCGATCCGCGCGTTCACCCGCTCGGTGCTGAACTGAGGGAATGCACGTCGATGTCAGGCGAGAGGAGCGGTACTGGTATCCCGACGACGGCGGCGCCGTCTGGCTCGCCGGCTACCAGCTCCTCGACCCTGACAGCGGCGACTACATCGGTCGCGACGACCCTCGGCTGGCGCAGCGCGGTCTGAGGGTCGCGGGCGTGGCCGGCGCGGGGCGGCACCACGCGGAGGCGCTCCAGTCCGCCGCGGCCGAGCCCGGCAGCCCGTTGGAGCCGCGGCGCGACCCGGGCAACGAGCACGACCCGAACGCCATCGCCGTGCTCGCTGGCGGCGAGCAGGTCGGCTGGGTGCCGCGCGAGCTGGCGGCGGAGCTCGCCCAGGAGCTCGACTCCGGGACGACGTGGTCGGCGGTTGTGCTGCGCGAGCAGCGGGCGTCGCCGCGGGATCCCAGGACCGGGCTCACGATGCTGCTCGCGCGCGACCGCGAGATCGAGCTGCGCGAGCGCTGAGCTCTACGTCATCATCGGCGCGGTGAGAACGCGCGCGGCGGTACTGGAGGAGTTCGGAGCTCCGCTGGAGGTTCAGGAGATCGAGCTCGGGGAGCCGAAGGCCGGCGAGGTGCTCGTCCGGCTCGAGGCGTGCGGCATCTGCCACACGGACATGTACACGGCGTCGGGCGCCGACCCGTCGGGCTACAAGCCGGCCGTGCTCGGGCACGAGGGCGGCGGCATCGTGGAGAAGGTCGGCGACCGCGTGGCCCTCGTTCAGCCGGGCGATCACGTCGTGACCCTCTTTTCGCCGCAATGCGGCGAATGCGTGCACTGCACGAGCGGCAAGACCAACATCTGCCTCGCCATCCGCGACGAGCAGAACCAGGGCCACCTGCCCGACGGGACCACCCGCTTCTCCCGGAACGGCGAGCCGATCCGCCACTTCATGGGCACCTCGACCTTCTCCGAGTACACCGTGATGCCGGAGATCGCGCTCGCCAAGGTCGACCCGGCCGCGCCGCTCGACCGCGCCTGCCTGTTCGCCTGCGGGCTGTCGACCGGCCTCGGCGCGGTGATCAACATCGCCAGGGTCGAGCCGGGCTCCACCTGCGCCGTCTTCGGTGCCGGGATGGTCGGGCTCGGGGCGGTCGCCGCCTGTCGGCTGCGGAAGGCCGAGCGGATCATCGCCGTCGACCTGTCCGAGGAGCGGCTCGAGCTGGCCCGAGGCCAGGGCGCGACCGACACCCTCGCCGGCGGCCCGGATTCGGTCGAGCGGATCGTCGAGATGACCGGCGGCTTCGGCGCCGACTACACCTTCGAGGCCACCGGCAACGTGCAGGTCATGCGCCAGGCGGTGGAGGCCGCGCGCATGGGCTGGGGGCTGTGCACGGT
>JBJMLJ010000272.1:0-1840 GCA_045805365.1 Thermoleophilaceae bacterium | reverse complement strand
TGGGGGGCTGCACCGGCCGGCGTTCTCGCACAGGGAGCGCCAGGTCCTCGGCCACGTAGCTGCCGGTCTGACGAACAGGGAGATCGCAGAGGCCCTCTTCCTCTCCCAGAGCACCGTGAAGAGTCACCTCTCATCCGCCTTCTCGAAGTTGGGAGTTCGCTCCCGCAGGGAGGCAGCCGCGCTGGTTCTCGACCCGGACCAGGAACTTGGGGCGTCCCTGCCGGCCGCAGGCGTGCCCGCTCTCGCGGGCATGCGGGCGCGGGGCGCGCCGTGACCCCACCGCGCGACGACGGCAATGGGGGGACTGCCGTCCGTCGTCGGTGGGGCCGGCGCGCCTTGCACGGCTAGCTTCCCGTCCTCAGCTCACCGCTCTCTTCACGAGCGCGACGATCTCTGCCTCCTCGGCGTCGGTCAACTTCGTAAGAGCGAAGGCAGTCGGCCACATGGCGCCGTCGTCGAGGTTCGCCTTGTCGCTGAAGCCCAGCGTCGCGTACCTGGACTTGAACTTCTGCGCGCTTTGGAAGAAGCAGACGACCTTGCCCTCCTTGGCGTACGCGGGCATCCCGTACCAGGTTCTCGGCGCGAGCTCCGGGGCGCTGGCCTTGACGATGGCGTGGAGCCGCTCGGCCATCGTGCGATCCGCTTTCGGCATCTCGGCGATCTTCGCGAGCACGTCGCCTTCCCCGTCCCCTTTGGCGGCGCCCTTCAGCTCTCGGGCGCGGTCCTTCATCGCGGCCTGTTCCTCGGCCGTGAAGCCCTTGGACGCCTTCTTTGCGGATTTCCTCTCAGCCATCCCCTGTACCTCCTTTGCCATGGCCGTCGCGGGCGCAACGAATACAGCAGGTTGACGGATGCGGCCTCGGCGTCTCCGCGCTCGGCTAGGCCGCTATCCGCGCGCGCTCGCGCGCGACGCGAGTGCTCGGGCGGCGCTCCGGCAGGCCCAGACGGTCAGCGGTCTGGGCGGCCACGTCCTGGGCGAAGCGGAGGACCGAGTCGCCGTTCAGGAGCCAGGGGTAGATCTGCGCGTTCGACGCCAGGGCCAGGCCGGGCACGGAGGGGAAGATTGGTGCGATCGAGCGGCGCGACCCCAGCTCGTGGACGGGCTCGACGAGCTTCGCGCGCTGGACGGTCCAGTCGACCACGTCGTCGTCGCTGAAGCCCGGTGAGATCTTCGCGAGCTGGGCAGTGAAGCGGCGGTAGATCGAGTGGTCGTCCTCGGTCTGCTCGGGCGCCGACGGGTCGCAGTACTTCGGCAGACACACGAGGCGGTGGCCGTCGGTGTGGTCGGTGCCGATCGCGTGCGAGGTCTCGACGACGGCCGTGATCGGGGTCGGCTCACAGATGTTCACGGCGTAGTAGGGCGACAGCGAGCGGCGCACCTTCAGAAGCAGGCAGACCGCCCCGAGCCAGCGCTTCGGATACGGGTCGAGGAGCGCATGCATCGAGGCCGGAAGCAGGGGCGCCAGCGCCGGCGGCTGCAAAGTGGCGATCGTGAGGTCGAATCGCTCCCGCTCGCCGCCCACGATGACGCCCTCGACGGCGCCCTCCGCCGACAGCGCCAGCCCCTCGACCGGAGCCGCGACGCGCACGTCCGCGCCCATCCAGATGGCGCGGTCCGCCATCGCGTCGATCAGCTGCTGGGGGCCGCCGACGATGTGGCCCACCTCGTGCCGGCCCGTGCGGCGGGAGCGCGCCGCAGAGATCCGCCGTGCGCGCGCCAACACGTAGCTGGCTGGTAGGTCGCCGAAGTCCGCGTCGAGGCGCGAGGCGAGCAGCGGCTTCCAGATCCGGTCGACGACCTGCCTGCCGCAGTGCCGGCGCAGCCAGCGCTCGAGCGGGA
>JBJMLJ010000271.1:0-3817 GCA_045805365.1 Thermoleophilaceae bacterium | reverse complement strand
TCCCGGCGCTCGCGCTCGATCGCCATCCTGCCGCCGCCCCCTCCCTCGCCCAACCCGACGCTCACCCCGGTCCCGGGCCCGCGCGACGCCGGCGCTCCGCGGCTCGAGACGGGCACCAGCCGAACCAAGGTCTTCGTCGACGCTCGCCGGGCGGTGATCTTCTCCTTCCGCCTGTCCGGCCGGTCGGCGCCGAGCGTCCAGGTCGACCTCGTCAACGACTCCGACGGCTCGGTGGCCAGGACCTGGACGCCGCCGGGTGTCGTGCCCGGCAGCGTCCAGACGATCGTCTGGAGCGGCAAGCTCGGCCGTGCCGCCGCGCCCCAGGGTCGCTACAGCTTCCGGGTCACGGCGAAGACCCCCGACGGGGCGGTCGCCCGGAGCAGCGCGGCGAGCGACTACTCGCGCGACTCGTTCGACCTCTACGGCAACCGCTTCCCGATCCGCGGCGTCCACACCTTTGGGATGGGCGCGGGCCGTTTCGGCGCCCGCCGCTCCGGCCACACCCATCAGGGCCAGGACGTTATGGCGCGCTGCGGCCGCAAGCTGGTGGCCGCGCGCGGTGGCCGGGTCCGCTACAGCGGCTACCAGGGCGCAGCCGGCAACTACATCGTCATCGACGGCGCGGCGACCGGAATCGACTACGGCTACATGCACCTCGCCGAGCCGTCGCCGTTCCGGAGGGGCGACCGGGTCTACACGGGCCAGCAGATCGGCAACGTCGGCAGGACGGGCGACGCCACGGCCTGCCACCTGCACTTCGAGCTCTGGAGCCCGCCCGGCTGGTACCGCGGCGGCCACCCGTTCGACCCGCTGCCTTCGCTCGAGGCCTGGGACGCATACAGCTGAGCGGGTAAGGTCGGCCCCATGGCCGACTACACCATCAAGAAGCTGTCCGACGTCCCCGACGTCATGGGCGACTACCCGGGCGAGATGCACATGTTCGGCGACCACCTCGGCACCGAGCAGATCGCCTTCTCGTTCCGCCGCATGCCGCCGGACACCGGCGGCCGTGGCAGCTACGGGCACCGCCACGAGAAGCAGGACGAGGTCTACTACGTCATCTCGGGCACGCTGACCTTCAAGTGCGAGGACGACGAGTTCCAGGTCGACGGCGGCACCGCGGTCAACGTCCCCGCCCACGTGGTCCGCTCGGTCCACAACGACACGGACGAGGACGTCCACATCGTGATCGTGTCGATCAAGGCCGAGGACGAGGCGCAGATGACGCCGGACTTCTGGCCTAACGAGTAACGGCTACTCCCACTCGATCGTCCCGGGCGGCTTGGACGTGATGTCCAGCGTCACCCGGTTCACGGGCGCCAGCTCGTTGATCATGCGTGACGCCACGCGCTCGAGCAGGTCGTAGGGAAGGCGGGCCCAGTCGGCCGTCATCGCGTCGTCGCTCGTGACGGCGCGGACCACGACCACGTAGCCGTAGGTGCGCTCGTCGCCCTGTACCCCCACGCTCCGGAGGCCGGCGGGCAGCACGCAGAACGACTGCCACAGCTCGCGGTAGAGGCCGGCCCCCCGGATCTCGTCCTGGAGGATCGCGTCCGCCTCGCGGAGGATGTCGAGCCGCTCCTTCGTGACGTCGCCGCCCACCACGCGGATCGCCAGGCCTGGGCCCGGGAAGGGCTGGCGCCAGACGAGGCGCTCCGGCATGCCGAGCTCGGCGCCGACCTGCCTCACCTCGTCCTTGAACAGCGTGCGCAGCGGCTCGACCAGCTCGAACTCGAGGTCCTCGGGCAGGCCGCCGACGTTGTGGTGTGACTTGATCGTGGCCGCGCCGGTGCCGCCACCCGACTCGATCACGTCCGAGTAGAGCGTGCCCTGGACCAGGTAGCGCGGGTTGCCGAGCCGCTCCGCCTGCTCCTCGAACACGCGGATGAACTCCGCGCCGATGATCTTGCGCTTGGCCTCGGGCTCGACGACGCCCTCGAGCCGCGCCAGGAAGCGCTCCTCGGCGTCGACGGCCACCAGCGGCACGTGGAACTGGTCGCGGAAGGCGGCCACGACCTGGTTGCCCTCGTTCTTACGCATCAGGCCGTGGTCGACGAAGACGCAGGTGAGCTGCTCGCCGACCGCCTTGTAGGTGAGCAGCGCCGCGACGCTCGAGTCGACTCCGCCGGACAGGCCGCAGATCACCTTGCCCTCGCCGACCTGCTCGCGGATGCGCGCGACCTGCTCCTCGACGACCGATGCCGCGCTCCAGGACATGTCGCAGCCGCAGATGTCGCGCAGGAAGGTCTCGAGGATCTGGCCGCCGTAGGGCGTGTGCACGACCTCGGGGTGGAACTGGATGCCGTACAGGCCGCGCTCGGGACTCTCCGTGGCGGCGACCGGCGACTCGGTCGAGGAGGCCAGCGCGGTGAAGCCCGACGGCGCCTCGAAGACGGTGTCCCTGTGGCTCATCCAGCAGCTCTGCTCGGAGGGGAGGCCGTGGAGTAGCCGGCCAGGCTCGTTCACGACGAGCTGGGAGCGGCCGAACTCGCCCACCTCGGCCGGCTCGACGCGCCCGCCCAGCAGGTGGACCATCGCCTGCATCCCGTAACAGATGCCGAGCACCGGGATGCCGAGCTCGAAGAGCTCCTCGCGCGGCTGGGGCGCGCCGTCGGCGTAGACCGACGCCGGGCCGCCCGAGAGGATCAGGCCCTTGGGGCTGCGCCGCCGGATCTCGTCGAGCTCGACGTGGTGCGGCAACAGCTCGGAGAACACGCCCTGCTCGCGCACCCGCCGGGCGATCAGCTGCGAGTACTGGCCGCCGAAGTCGAGGACCAGCACCTCGTCCGTCGCCGCCCGGCCCTGACCCTCTCGGGCCCGCCCGGACGTGGCGACGGCGTCGCTCACTCGCTCGGGATCAGCGCCGGATCGGTGGTGGGAGTGGCGGGCTCGCCGTCGGAGCCCGCGCCGTTGACGACGCCGTCCGGCGCCGGGGCGGCCTTGGCCGCCGAGGTGGCGCCCATGCCGATCGCCTGGTCGCGCTGAAGCTGCTTGCCCTCCGTCTGGAGCGACGGCGCCACCATCACCTCGGCCCTGTGGAAGGCCGGGATGTCCTCGTAGCCGCAGGTGGCCATCGAGGTGCGCAGGCTGCCCATGAGGTTGAAGGTGCCGTCGTTCTCGTGGGCCGGGCCGAGCAGGATCTGCTCGAGGGAGCCGTTCTGGGTGGTCTTGACGCGCGCGCCTCGCGGGAGCGAGGGATGGAAGGTGGCCATGCCCCAGTGGAAGCCGCGCCCGGGCGCCTCGTAGGCGCGCGCCAGCGGCGAGCCGATCATCACGGCGTCGGCGCCGCAGGCGAAGGCCTTGGCCACGTCGCCGCCGTTGCGCATGCCGCCGTCGGCGAGGACCTTGACGTACTCGCCGGTCTCGAGCATGTGCTGCGAGCGGGCCGCCTGGACGTCGGCGATCGCGGTGGCCTGGGGCACGCCGATGCCGAGCACGCCGCGGGTGGTGCAGGCCGCGCCAGGACCGACGCCCACGAGCACCCCGACCGCGCCGGTGCGCATCAGGTGGAGCCCGGTGGAGTAGGAGGCGCAGCCGCCGACGATCACCGGAACCGGGACCTCGCGGATGAACTCCTTGAGGTTGAGCGGCTCCGACTTGGTCGACACGTGCTCGGCCGAGATCACCGTGCCCTGGATGACGAGGATGTCGAGCCCGGCCTCGAGGGCGGTTTCGTAGTAGGAGCGCACTCGCTGGGGCGTCAGGGACGCGGCCGCGACGACCCCCTGCTCCTTGACCTCGCGGATCCGCTGGGCGATCAGCTCCTCCTTGACCGGCTGCTGGTAGATGCGCTGCATCTCTGCGGTCGCGTCCTCCG
>JBJMLJ010000270.1:0-28917 GCA_045805365.1 Thermoleophilaceae bacterium | reverse complement strand
GGTGGCCTGAAGATTGGGGGGACTGCCCACTTGTTCAGCGGTGGTCTGGACCGGCCACTGCACCTCCACCACGGTCGTTCCGAGCTGGATCCGGTCTCCCGGCTGGAGCGGTTGCGAACCCGTCACGCGCTGGCCGTTTACAAACGTGCCGTTGGTCGAGCCGAGATCCTGCACGGCGATGCCACTGTCGACGAGATCGAATGCGGCGTGCTTGGTGGAGATCTCGGAATCCGCGATGACGACGTCGGCGCCGGGATCACGGCCAACCACGGTCGTACCCGTCAATAAGAATTCGCGCCCTGCGTCGGTGCCCTGCACAATGGCCAGAGTGGGCTGCGGCACCCGGCGATCCTAATCGACGGCTGGCGCCGAGGGAAGACCCGCAAGCAGCTTCGAGTGCAGCCGACTAAGCGGGCGGTCCGACGCCGGCAGGCGGTCCGCCGCCGGGGGGCGCGGCACCTGCGAACGGGTTGACCGAGTCATCCCAGATGGCGTCGACCCCGGCGGCGATCTCCTTCGCCTCCGCAAGCGTCAGGCCGGGCGCTTCGAATAGTCCGTCCGCGTCCCACTTGTCAGGATCCAAGCCGACCGCGTACGGGTTCACCGCCTTGTCCGGGGACGGTGGCTCCGGCAGAGCGCTCGCGGCCCGATGGAACATCGCCACCGCCAACGCCTCTGAATTGCGAACCTGCGTGCGCAGCTCCTCACGGATGGCGTCGTCGTCGGGATAGTCCTTGGTCAAGCCGAGCAAGCCGCCGACCAGGATTGGGAATGGCTTGATGAATGCGGGCGGGCGCTCCTTGTTCTCGAGCTCGTGCCACTCGCGGAAGAGCTTGTGCATGTTGATGTTCAGCCGGAACAGGGAATCGAGCTCCGAGTCGACGCTCTTCATGAACTCGAAATCCGTCAGCTTGTTCTTAACCGTGCATAGAACGAGTCCACAGTGGTTCGCGTAGAAGTCCCAGACAAGCAGCCCGCATGCAACCCATGCATTACCGAAGATCGTGTAACTGTCTTGGTACCTCGAAATCGTGTGCTCGAACGCGCGCTGGTAGAGGTCGTCGTAGTAAGTCAGACGGTCGCTGATGTCCTCTCCGTCGAGGTCTCGCTTGATCACCTCGCTGGTGAATGTGTTGCTGTAGCAGATGAAGTCCGAGCCCGGCGAGTAAAACGGGTCCGTAAACGCCCCCGCCTCGCCGACCAGAGCCCACCGCTCCGGCGAGAGGATCCGCTCGACGCCGTAGGCGAAGTCCTCCACACGCAGAAAGTCCTCGATGTCTTCGACGCGACCCTCGACCGACTCGGCCAGCGGCGGTTCGTGCTCGCGAAGCCAGTCGAGCAGGCCGTCGAATGTGTCGATCCGCTCGAACGGGTGAAACCGCGGATCGGCGCACACGCCGATGCTGATCGGCCCCGATGAGAGAGGGATCATCCAGATCCAGTAGCCCTCGCCGAGAAGGTGATTGGTGCTGAATTTGCGAATCCCCGGTTGGCTTACCGCGCCCATCCACTCGTCGTCTTCGCGGCCCCAGTCCTCGATGTCGAGGCCGCCGGCGAGGCGGAACCAAGACGAGTTGATGTGGTGTCCGCAATCCCTCTCGAGCCCCAGCTTGCGCTTTAGCAATGAGGCACGACCAGTCGCGTCTACCACCCACCGCGCGGATGTCGTCGCATCATCGCCGAAGTGTTGGAACGCAATGCTATGGACGTCATCCCCGAAGGTCACCTCGCCGACGCGTGAGCCCTGCGCCACTTCCACACCTAGCGCGCGGGCGCGAGCGGCGAGCTTGTTCTCAAACAGCCCACGGTCTATCTGGTAGTTGTCGTGTGGCGGGAATCCTGGGGGACCCATCTCGGGTCGCTTGGTGATGTCGCGGTTGCCGTCGCCCGGAGGGAAGTAGCGCAGGCCGCACTTGATCAATTGTTCGTTGTGGAGGTGATCGCTCATGCCGACGACGTCCGCGAAGTAATGGGCGCCGCTCGGGACCGTCGATTCGCCCACCTTGAACGCGGCGAGCGGAGCAGGACCCTCGCGCTTCTCGAGCACCAACACGCTTGTATCCGGCCGCGCCTGCTTGAGCTGAATCGCGAGCGTCAGGCCGGCTAGCCCACCGCCCAAGATCGCCACGTCGTAGCGGTCGCCGGGCGCCCGAACCGCCCCCATCTCGACGATGGACTTGCTTCGATCGCTACTCATGGCTACTCAGTTCTCCCCTCGATCTCGCTCGCGAGCATCTCAAACACGGACCCGTCCAAACGCACTCCCCGTCCTTCAGCCAGAACCTCAAGTCCGCGGAGCGCAAACCGGGCCCATCATATGAGCCTTCGACCACAAGAAGCTACCCCCGGCGGCAAAAATGGCATCGGTGCGCCGCGCGGCCGGGCATCGGAGGAGCGCGGCAGAGCGATCTATTCCTCGAGTTGCTGTGGGTCGAGTCGATCGTTAGGGTCGGGAAGTGGCAGCCGAGACACCAACGCGCGCCCTCATCATCGGCGCCGGCCCGGGGGGGCTGACGGCGGCGGTCGCACTGAGCCGCGTGGGCATCGACGCGACGGTGTTCGAGCGAGCTCCCGAGCTCGGTCGGGCCCCGGGCGGGCTTGCGGTCCAGAGCAACGCCCTGCGCGCCCTGATGAGGCTGGGCATTGATGACCTCATCACCCGTGTGGGGACGGCGCTCAGGTCGACGGAGATCTACAACAGCCGCGGCAAGATGATCCTCCAGCTCCCGGTAGGAGACGTCACAGACGCGCGCGGCGCGCCGACGCTTGCGGTCTCCAGGGGCGACTTGCAGGTCGCTCTGAGTGAGGCGGTTGACAATGGTCACATCCAACTCGGCTCCGAGTGCACGGGAGTCGAGCAGGACGCTGACGGGGTGACGGCGCATTTCGCGGACGGTCGCACCGAGCGAGGCGTCGTGCTCGTCGGAGCCGACGGTGGCCGCTCGGTGGTCCGCAAGCATGTCTACGAAGACCGAGACGCGCCGAGGCGCTATTCCGGTGTTACAGCCTGGCGGTCGGTCGTTAACCTGAAAGCAGATCTGCTGCCAGTGGGCGCGATCAGGTTCTACTATGGCGCTGCCCGGCAGTTCACCCTGGCGGCGATTGGCGGTCAGCGAGCTTTTTGGGGATTTGTCAATACTGAACCGGAGGGCGGCAAGGATCCGCCCGACGGCGTCGGCCAGATTCTTTGCGACCTGCTGAAGGACTTTCCGGCGATAACCCGCGAGGTAGTCGAGGCGACCCCAGAAGCCGGAATCATCAGGACCGACGTCTACGATCGCGATCCGGAGGAGACTTGGGTGAAGGGCCGTGTTGCGCTGCTGGGCGACGCCGCCCACCTCACCACTCCGTTCGTCGGGGAGGGGGCGAGCATCACAATGGAAGACGCGGTCGTACTTGCTAAAGAGCTCTCATTGACGCACGGTTTGACGGATCAACAGATGCTGGACACTGCCCTCGAGTCCTATCAGCGCGTACGCCAGCCGCGCTGCAGCGACATCGTGCTGGCATCCAGGCGCCTCGGCCGGATCTATCTCTCGACGAATCCCGTGCTGAACCGAGTCCGCGACGCGGTGATGAGCCGCCTGCCGGTCGCCGTGAGACGGGCGATGATCGAGCGCAGCTACCGCGACGAAGTCTGAGGTGAGATGAGCGCATGGCAGCGGAGACACCAAATAGAGCACTGATCATCGGCGCTGGCCCCGGCGGCCTCACCGCTGCGATTGCACTGAGGAGGGTGGGCGTCGAGGCGGCGCTGTTCGAGCGGGCGCCGGCGCTCGGCGCGGTCGGCGGCGCGCTCGGCGTGCAAGGCAATGCTCTCCGCGCGTTGATGAGGCTGGGGCTCGGTGACCGGCTGATGGGCGCGGGACCCGAAATCCGAGCGCAGGAGTTCTATGACGATTCTGGTGAGTTGCTCTTCCGGCTCCCGCAGGGGGAGGTCTCCGATGCTTATGGAACACCATCGATCTGCGTCTTGAGGTCAGAGCTCCAGCTTGCCCTGGTCGACGCGCTGGACGAGGGCGTGCTGCGCCTCGGTGCCGAGTGCACCGGTGTTGAGCAGGATCCGGACGGCGTCACCGCGCATTTCGCCGACGGCCGTGCCGAGCGCGGTGCGGTACTGATCGGTGCCGATGGCGGCCGGTCGATCGTACGCAAGCACGTCTACGGAGACGCAGATGGGCCGATGAAGTACTCGGGGTTCACTACTTGGCGCGCCGTCGTGCAACTCAATGGTGGGGTTCTGCCAGAGGACACAATCAGGGGCTTCCTCGGTCCGGCCAAGCAGGTCGTGATGTTTCCCCCCGGCGGCGACCGGACCTACTGGGGTGTGCTCAATGTGGAGCCCGCGGGCGGACAGGACCCGCCAGGGGGTGCTCACAAAACCCTGCGCGAGCATGTGAGTAGATTTCCGTCGGCGATACAAAATCTGGTGGAGGCGACGCCGGAGGAAGCGATCGATCGAACTGACATCTACGATCGCGATCCTGAGGAGACCTGGGTGAAAGATCGCGTCGTGCTGCTCGGCGACGCCGCCCACATGACCACCCCGTTCATCGGCCAGGGAGCGGGCATTTCGATGGAGGACTCGATCGTGCTTTCCAAGCAGCTGGCCCTGACCGACGGCCTGCGGGATCAGCGCATGCTTCCCCACGCCCTCGGGGCCTACGAACGGGAGCGCATCCCGCGCTGCTCAAAGGTCGTGCTCGAGTCTCGGCGCCGCGGTCAGATGTACAAGTGGACAAATCCGGTGGTGATCGCGATGCGCAACAGGGTCCTTCGTAGCCTGCCTAAGAAGGCTACGTACGCGATGCTGAAGCAGTCCGTCGATTACCAGGCCTGAGGCAGCGACTTTCGCCTAGCGGAAGCGAGAGGGGCGCTTCATGCCGGGATCCGCTCTCTCAGGGTGGCCCGGGCGCCCTTGCCGGGAACGAACAACACCCTGCGGCGCGAGGGCTTCTCGTCGGCGATGTCGACGGGCTCGAGCCGCGTGCGCCGCGCGATCGTCTTCAGAACCGCCCTCATCTCGGTCGTCGCGAAGGTCCTTCCGATGCAATGGCGATCGCCGCCACCAAACGGACACCACCCCGGGCTTTTCGCCGGCTGCTCGAGCATACGCTCTGGGTGGAAGCGCTCGGGGTCGTGGTAGAGCTCAGGCCGTCGATGGACCTGCCAGATCAGGATCCCGATGGGCGAGCCCGGCGGGGCCTCGTATTGACCGAGCCGGAACGGCGCTTGCGGGTGGCGCGACACCTGCGTTACCGGCGGACGTACGCGCATCGTCTCGGTGATGACGGCATCGAGGTACTCGTCATTGTCGGCCTGCGCCTCCGCACGGAACCGGTCGAAGACGTCCGGATGGCGCATCAACCGCTCGAGCGCCCACGACAGCGCCGCTCCAGTCGACGAGTGACCCTGGAGCAACAGCGTCATGAGGGCGTCCCGCAGCTCGGTATCGGTCATCGGGCTGCCGTCTTCGTGCCGGGCTCGGATCAGAATCGCGAGGCCGTCATCGCGTTCATCGAGGCGCGGGTCGCGGCGGGCGAGGTCGATCTCCTCGAACAACAGCTCGTCGAGCGGTTCGCGAGCGGCCAGGAACGACTTCGGCGGAGGCTTGCCACGCGCGACCGTCAGCTTCAGCCTCGGCATCACCAGCTTGCCGGCCCCCCACTCGAGCAGATCGTCGATCCGCGCGCGTAGAAGGTCCTGGCGTGCAGCCTCCCGTACGCCGAAGATCACGTGCATGATCATCTCGAGCGTGATCGACTCCATTCGCGGAAGCAGCTCGAAGGGCTCGTTGAGCGGCCAGCTGTCGATTTCGTCGTTGCAGATCGAGGACATCAGCTCGCTGTATTGCTCCATGCGATCGCCCTGAAATGGCAACCGCAGCAAGTTGCGCTGTTCCGTGTGCTCGTCCCCGTCGAGCACCAGGACCGAAGTCGCCCCGAGAACCGCCGTGGCGGTGATGTTCGACTCGCCGCCGTGCATCAGCTCGGGACCAGCCTTGAATACCTCGTCGATCAGCTTCGGATCAGTTACACAGAATTGATCACGATCGCCAACCAGCTTTAGCCTCCACACATCGCCGTACTGCTCCTGTGCAGCGGCCATGAATTCGGTGGGCTTGAGCATCCACCGGGCGGCCTGCGCGAGCCGGGGTCCGCTCGGTCCCGGAGGAAGCTTTTCTGGCATCAAGCA
Organism: Thermoleophilaceae bacterium; assembly: GCA_045805365.1. Taxonomy (GTDB): domain Bacteria; phylum Actinomycetota; class Thermoleophilia; order Solirubrobacterales; family Thermoleophilaceae; genus DASXBA01. Next base: position 22,722 of record JBJMLJ010000270.1, on the reverse strand, counting down.
GACCGGATCGAGCGGAGGGCTGGCCTGGGGGTGCTCGGCACCATGTCGCCGAGCCTACCGTTTCGCGCGCGCGCCGTGCAACGCCCGGGACCTCATGCCAGACGCGGTCTCGAACACCCGGCGCACAGCGGCTGCCGAGGTCGAAATCTGCGCTATATGATGGGCGCGACGGGTCAACTGTGGTGGCCGACACACCAAGGCGAGCACTGATCATCGGCGCCGGGCCCGGCGGCCTCACAGCTGCGATCGCCTTGAGCCGGGTGGGCATCGAGACATTGCTCTTCGAGCGCGCCCCGGAGCTGGGCCAGGTCGGTGCCGGGCTCGGCGTGCAGAGCAATGCCCTGCGCGCGCTCATGAAGATCGGCGTCGGCGATCGGCTGATGGACGCCGGCACCGAGCTCAGAAACCAGGAGATCTACGACTCGGGAGGGCGCCTGCTCCTCCAGCTTCCGCAGGGCGAGGTCGCCGACGCGTTCGGAACGCCGGCGATCAGCTTGCTGCGGGCCGACGTGCAGCTCGCGTTGGTCGGCGCACTCGACGACGGCGTGCTCCAGATGGGCGCCGAATGCATCAGGGTCGAGCAGGACCCGGATGGCGTGACCGCGCACTTCGCCGACGGGCGCACTGAGCGCGGAGCGGTCCTGATCGGTGCCGATGGCGGCCGCTCGGTGGTTCGCAAGCATGTGTACGGTGACGCCGACCGGCCGCCACGGTATTCGGGAGTCACGATCTGGCGCTCGGTCGTCCAGCTGGACGGCGTCCTCCCCGACGACACCGCGAGGGGCTATCTCGGCACCGGTCAGACCTTCGTGATGTTTCCTGTCGGTAGGCAGCGAATCTATTGGGGGATCGGCAAGCGCGAGCCCGAGGGCGGAACCAACCCGACGCAGGGACTGCATCAGCTCCTCCATGATCACCTGCGCGAGTTTCCGGAAATGGCGCACCAGGTCGTCACCGCAACTCCCGAGCCAGAGATCATCAGGACCGACATCTACGATCGCGATCCAGAGGAGACGTGGGTCAAGGGTCGCGTGGCTCTGCTTGGTGACGCGGCCCACATGACGACCCCCTTTGTCGGCCAGGGCGCCGGGATCTCGATGGAGGACGGAGTCCGTCTCTCCAAGGAGCTGGCGCTGACCGATGGCCTGCGAGACCAGCGGATGCTGGCGCATGCGTTAGAGGCCTACGAGCAAGCGCGCATGGATCGGTGCGCCAAGGTGGTCCTGTCCTCGAGGCGTCGCGGCAAGGTGCTCTTCTGGCGCAATCGAGAGCTCCGCGCCGTCCGCAACGCCGGGATGCGTTGCATTCCCGCCTCGGCGCGGCACTCGATGCTCGCGTCGAGCATCGACTACGAGGTCTGAGGCCCGGGACGTCTGCGACGTCGGCGGGGCTCGCTCGGGCCCCGCTCAGCCTTGTGCATCCCCGTGATCGCCCACAGAAGAAAGACCACCACCAGTCCGGCGGTCGCTCCGAAGGCGAGGCCCAAGTTGGCCGATGTGTTGGCCATGAAATTCCTGCCTGCCTCCATCGCCGGCGTCAGCGGATTGATATCTGCGGCGGTGTTCAGCCAGCCGCTGAGGAGGTTGCGCGGCACGAACGCCGGCGTCAGCAACATGAACATGAACACGGGAATGAAGATCAATACCCCCCCGCCAGCCGACTGGACACGGAGCGCCACGCCAGCGCCGTACAACGTCGTTGCGACGTTGAGGAGCAGCGCCAGGGCGACAAGTCCGAGGATGTCGAGGACCCCGCCACGGATCGGCATTCCGGTGGCCACGGCGATCCCTCCTATGACGACGACCGCGATCAGCCCGCGCACGAACGACGTCACCAGGTAGCCGCCGATGATCGCCAGCCGGCGGGGCACCGCCAGCATCAGCCGTGCCCCGATGCCCGTTCCGAAGTCGCCGGCGATCTCGATCCCGGTGAACACTCCGACGAACATGGCGCCCATGTACACCACAAACACGAAGGTGAAGGCCGTGTAGTTGTAGTAACCGATATCGATGCTCGACATCGCACCTGCCACGGCCGCGAACATGAACAACGGAATGAGCAGCGGCGGCAGGCCGGGCCCTGGGTTCTTGAGAAGCTTGCTGGCGCTGCGCCGCGCGACCGCCTGCGTGACCAAGCCCGAACGGCTCATGTCCGCTCCAATGTGCGACGAAGGCTGAGCGTCGCGACCGTCAGGGCAAGGACCAGCCCGATCGCGGCGAAGCCGCAGCCAAGCGCAAGAGCCTCCCCATCCCAGCCCTCGATCAGCAGGCTGCGGGTCGCTTCGACCAGGTAGGAGATCGGGTTGTAGGTCGCGATCGTCTTGAACCAGTCGTGCGCGATCAGGTTTCGCGGCATCAGCATCGATGACATGAACATCAAGGCCACGAATAGGCCGGTGAGCGCCTGGACCTGGGCGGTCGAGCCCGCCATCGCCCCGACCATCAAGCCGATCGCACCGAACGTCAGAACGAGCAGCACCGCCACCGCGAGCAGCACTAGCGCTCCCCCGACACCCGCCTTGACGTCGGCGCCGAATGCAAGGCCGACGCCGAGGAAAATGCTCGACTGGACGAAGCCGACGATTGTCACGCCGGCCAGTTGCGCAATGATCAGCACCGCCTGGCGGACCGGAGTCAGCAGCAGCCGGCCCATGAAGCCCCCCTCCATATCCTCGGCGAGCATGCCCCCCGCGAGTGTCGCGGCGCTCGTGGCGCCCTGGACCATCGTGGCCCCGAGGACAAACGTGAGATAGGACTTAGTCGGGAAGTGCGGGATCTTCGTGGCTTGATCACCGGCCTTCGAGAGAACCGCGAGCATGAACAGCGGGAAGATCACGTTCGGGATGACCACGGCGGGCTGCCTGAGCGTTCGTGAGATCGACCGCCGCGCGACTATCCGAGCCTGTGTGCCGAGCGACGGGCTCACGCGTCAGTGTCGTGGTCGGACATCTCAGCCACTGCGCCGACACTCACTGTACGTGTTCTCGATCGCCAAAGTTTGACTTTTAACACGTCGCGATCGCGCCCGTTATTAAAAATTCAGGTTGATAGCGTCCGTCGCCCTGACTACTCAGCGGAGGCTAACCTTCGACACCCGATTCGGTCTACGCTGACGAGCCGCTGGATTAGGCGGCGCGATCCTAGCGGCAGCTCGCGGCTCGCGTCAAGGACGCAGCGAGGCGGCCTGGCGCCTCTAATGACCCTGCCATGGCGCGCCGCTTGACACCGGCGAGCGCGTCGTGGAAGACTCGGCGCCTGGCGACGGGGGCCGATTCACCCGGCGTGCTGAGCACGCGGCACGGCGCGCCCCCGGTCCGACCGAAGTTGAACTGGAGGTAAGCACGTGGCTTCTCAGCAGCTCCCCGAGCAGGCACCCGACTTCACCCTGGAGCATGTGCTCGGGCACCACGTGTCCCTGAGCGACTACCGGGGCAGGTGGGTAGTGGTCGTGTTCGGCGGGACGCGCAGCGCCGCGCAGCTAAAGGACGGACTCATGACGATTCGCGGCCGCTACGGCCCGGATCAGGTGACGGTCATTACCGTGTCGGATCTTCGGCAGGCGCCACGCCCGGCTCGGAGGGTCGTGAAGGGCAAGCTCAAGAAGCAGTACGAGGAAGCGGTGGGACAGGCGGCAGCGCTACCGACCGCCGGCCCGGATCCCGCGCAGGACATTCTCATGCTCATCGACTGGTCAGGCGAGGTCATCGATCAGTACGGCGTGAGCGTCGACGAAGAAGCCGTCGCCGTCGCGATCAACGAGCAGGGTCAGATCGTCGGCTGGGGTTCCGGCGGTCAGCTCGGCGAGCAGATCCTCGCCGTCTGGTCCTCCTAGCTGATCCGCCACGCGCGGAGCAAGCGCTTCGTCCCCTTCGTGCCGTTGCTCAGGCGGCCGTCCGCGATGCCGATCTCCTGGACCTTGCCGGCGTGGATCCGCACCAGCAGCGTCACCCTGCGGCCCGGAACCACGAGCCAGCGCTTGTTGCCGACCCTGAGCCTGCGCGCGCCGGGTAGCTTGCGGCGGGCCTTCTTCCGCGAGTCGCCGCGGCGGAGACCCTTGAGCGAGAAGTGCTTGCTCGAGGTCACGACGATCACCACCCGCTTCTTGAGCTTCCTGCGCACGTTGCGCTTCAGGGTGCGCAGCAGCCGCTTCGTCGGATAACCGACCTGGAAGCTGCCGCCACCGGCCGCGCAGTAGCGGTCGAGGCCCTTGCGCGTCTTCAGCCTCAGGCCCTGGAACTTGCGCCTCTGCGCCTTCTGCGACCGCCCCAGCTTGGCCCCCCCAAGGCTCTTGCCATGCAGCTTGCCCCTCGTGGTCAGACACCCCGCCTCGAAGGCACCGATGTCACACTCCGGGCCCTGCGGCCGCGCGACCCCGCGGGCGTCGGTCTTCGGGCAGCCTTCGGCGGTGCCGGAGTCGATCGCGGGGCTGCCGCTCAGGAGCGCCTGGGTGTCGACCTGCCCGCCGTAGTTGGCGAGCGGTGCCAGCAGCGGGTTGGTGTTGCGCAGGTCACCCGCCAGTGTGAAGGCACAGTCCGTGCCTTCCTCGAGGTTGTTGCCCACGGAGTGGACGGAGTCGTTCAGGAAGCAGTTGCTCTTCGCGCTGCCGGAGCGGTTCCGCGCCACGATCGAGTTCCTGATCGTGATGTGGTCGTTGACGAAGATCCCGCCGGCCTGGGCACCGGAGCCGCTGACCGAGTTGCCGGTCATCGTCACGTTCGTCCAGCCCTCGGCCCCATCAGTCGCGTTGTCGAACTCGCCTCCGCCCTGAGCGCCGGCACCATTCGCCCGGTTGCCTGCGAACGTCACGTTCTCGATGGACGCGGGCAGCGTGGCGCCGTTGTCGTATAGGCCGCCACCCTGTGGCCCGAAGCTGCTCGATGCACCGCGGGTGGCGACGTTCTTCGCGATCGTCACGTTCTCCAGGTGGAAATGCGCGCTGACGAACAGCCCCCCGCCCTGGTTCGACGTGCCGGTCGCTGACTCCACCCGATTCCGGACGACGCTCGAGTCCGACAGCATCAGGAATCCATTCGACTGGTGGATGCCCCCGCCCGAAGCTTGGCCGCCTCCTCCGGTGATGGTGACGCCGGAGATCTTCAGGAGCGCGCCGGGCTCGACGTCGAGGTCTATCACGCGGTCGCTCCCGGTCCCGACGATCTTCGTCCTCCGGGCTCCTGCGCCGCTGATCGTCGTCGCATGCCTGATGTCGAGGTCGCCCGAGGAGTTGTCGTTGTTACCGGCGGCGCCCGTGAGGGTGTAGGTGCCGCCCCGGAGCACGATCACGTCGGGAGCTGGCGTGAGGTTCGCCTGGTCAACAGCCGCCCGCAGTGTGCAGGTGCCGGCCGCGGTGGCACAGGCCGGGTCCGCGAGGTTGGCGTCGTGCGTGTCGGCGGTGCTGTTGACCGTGAAGTTGGCCGCACCAGCCGGAGCGGCGGCTACGAGCCCAACAATCACGAACAGTGCCAGCAGCCCTGCACGGGCGGGAAGACGCGTCATCGTGAGCCTCCTAAGCGAGTCGATCAGACGACTCTCCCGCAGCCGACGAGGCCCGTCAAGTCCCGGTTATTCCTACGTGTAACGATTATTCCTGGGCCGGCCGTGAAGTCCCGCCGCCCCGCGCATAGCACGCTAGGCCTGGGGCTCGGCGGCCGCCGGGCGCGTCGTGCCGGCCTGATCGAGGGCTCGGAGCTGCTGGCTCTCGGTGCGCACCCGGTCCGCAGCGCGGTGCTGCTGCCGGCGGAAGAAGAGGAAGATGCTGACCGCCACGATCACGACGAAGAGGACGCCGAACTTGCCGAGGCTACTGATGACACCCTTCGCCGCGGATCCTCCGAAGTAGGCGCCGACGCCCACGGCGCAGGCCCAGAAGATGCCGCCGGAGGCGTTCCAGAACAAGAAGGTCGACCACTGCATCCTGCTGGCGCCGGCCAGCCAGGACGCGTACACCCGCAGCACCGGCAGCCAGCGGCCTATGAAGACGGTCTTGGGCCCGTGCCGTTCGAAGTACGGGTCGGCCATGACGAGCACGGCGTTGCGCTGCTTGGCGAAGAGCCCTGGCCGCTCGAGGAGTTTGCGTCCGCCGAGGCGGCCGATCACATAGCCGACGTTGTCGCCGACGATCGCGCCTCCCGCGGCCACGACGATCACCCAGCCGATCTGGAGCTTTCCGTCGGCGGCCGCGATCGCGCCCGAGACCAGGGCGAGGTCCCCGGGAGCGAAGGGGATGCCGCAACCGGTCTCGAGGAAGACAAAGAGGAATATCAGCGGATAGCCGACGCCGGCGGCCACATCGAAGACCGAGGCGATCGGCAGTATCACGCTGGTGCCCGGTCAGCAGGGTCCGACATGTCCGATCAGCCCGCGCCGTCGCCGTTCAGCCCGAACAGGCGGCGCGCGTTGCCTGAGAGGATCTGCTGCCTCTCGTCCTCGGAGATGGGCAGCTTCTCGACCATGGCGATCGCCTCGTCGAGCGGCGTCGACAGCGGCGGGCTGTCACTTCCGAAGAGGATGTGGCCGGTTCCCATCAGCTCCAGGTTCGCCAGGTGGTTGGGGATGCTGGAGTTGGCCGTGTCCACGTAGATGTTCGCGAGGAACTTGCTGGGCGGCTCGGTGATCTTGTTCTCATACTGCGCCATCGGGGGGCCGCCGCCCGGGGGCCCGCCGCCGGGCGGTCCACCGCCCTTCCAGTGACGCGGCTGATAGGCCGAGTCGAGCCGCCCGGCGAGCAGCGAGATCGCCCCGCCGGCGGTCGCGGCCACGAACGGCAGCTCCGGGTACTGCTCCGATCGACCGCCGAAGACCAGGGCGGCCAGCCCCACCGTGACGTCCATGAAGCGGCCGACCTGCTCTACCAGCCGGAAGTCGCCGAGGCTGTCGCTGCCGACGGGCTCCGCGGGTGGATGCAGGAAGACCGGCTTGCCGAGCTCGGCCGCCATCTCGAAGAACGGGTCCGCCTTCTCCGAGTCGAGGTACTCGCCCTTGACGCTCGTGTTGACGATCAGCCCGACGAACCCGCCGTCGCGGACCGTCTGAGCCGTGTACTCGAGCAGCTCGTCGCCGCCGAACGGATTGGTGTAGGCGTAGGCGGCCAGGCGCGGCGAGTACTTCCGGACGGTCTCGGCCAGCCAGTCGTGGAACTCCTTGAGCTCGTCGAACGGCTGGGCGTAGTTGTCGTGCCCGCGCTTGCTCATGGTCCCGAACCCCACCGGGCTGCCCACGACGGTCACGTCGATGCCGGCGGCGGACTTTCGGTCGAGCATTCCCTCGATGTCGCCCAGCACCGGCGGCATCGGGTAGCGCTTGAGGAGCTCGGGGTGGGTGATGTGGCCGTGGGCGTCGACTACTCCGGCCACGGATAGCCCTCCAGCCCCGCCATCCGCTCCTGGAAGGCGAGGATCGCGGCGACGTCGAGGTCCCCGAGGCCCTGCTGCTTGGCCGCCGTGAGCATCGAGTAGGCCGTCTCCGAGACCGGCAGCGGCACGTCGAGCTCCTTGCACACGTCCAGCACGAGCATCATGTCCTTGCGCATGAGCGCGAGCTTGAACGAGGGGTCCTCGAACTTCCGCTCCTTCATCAGCATGCAGCGGAAAGCCATAACCGGCGAGCTGTAGCCGCTCTGGGCGATCATCTCGAGGATCTTGTCCCGCGGCAGGCCCGCGCGCTCGCCGAACACGACGGCCTCCGCGAGCGCCGGCATCTGGACGCCCATGAGCATGTTGAGGACGAGCTTCATGGTCGCGCCCATACCATTGCCGCCCAGATAGGTGACGTCCTTGCCCATCGTCTCGAAGATCCCCTCGAGCGCCTTGAAGTCGTCCTCCTGGGCGCCGACCATCACGCGCAGGTCGCCGGAGCGGGCGTGGAAGGGCGCTCCCAGCACGCAGGCGTCGAGCGCCTTGTGCCCGGCGGCCGAGCTGCGCTCGGCCAGGTCGCGCGCATACGCCGGTGGTACCGTGCTCATGTCGACGAGATAGGCCCCGCTCGCGAGCGAGCTCGCGACGCCGTCGTCGCCGAAGACGATCTTCTCGACCACGTTCTGGTCGGCGAGGCTCATCATCACCACGTCGGCCTCGCGGGCCGCGTCCGCGGGAGAGTCGGCCACCGTGACCTCGACGTCGTCCGCTACCTCCTCCGCCTTCGACCGGGTTCGGTTGTAGACGCTCACGTCATAGCCGGATTCCGCCAGGCGGGCGGCCATTCCGGCCCCCATCACTCCGAGGCCGATATATGCGATCCGCTGGTCCTTGTCGGCCATTACGAGCTCGCCACCACCCCTCCGTCGACATAGATGACCTGGCCGGTGATGAAGCTCGCCGCCGGCGAGGCCAGGAACAGGGTGGCCCCGGCCAGCTCGATCGGCTCGCCGAAGCGGCCGAAGGGGATCCGGTTGAGCATCATGTTCACGAACCACTCCTGCTGCATCGCCCCGGCCACCAGCTCGGTGGGGACGAAGCCCGGGGCCACGCCGGTCACCGCGATCCGGTACTTGCCCCACTCGGTGGCGAGCTGGCGGATCAGCCCGTTGAGGCCCGCCTTGCTCGAAGCGTAGGCGGCGAAGCCCTTGCGCCCGCCCGCCATCGCGCGGGTCGTCGAGTAGTGGATGATCCGGCCGCCGCGGCCCTGGTCGATCATCACCTGGCCGGCCGCCTGGGAGAGCCAGAAGGCGCCGTTCAGGTTGATCTCGATCACCTGGCGGAACTCGTCCTCGTCGAAGTCCTCGGCCGGCGCCTCGTTGTCGATGCCGGCGAAGTTGACGAGCACGTCGACCCCGCCCAGCTCGTCCACGGTGCTCTTGACCAGCGCCTGCGCGCTATCGCGATCGGCGATGTCGACGCGCAACCCGATCGCCCTGCCGCCATCGCCCGAGATCTCCTCGGCCAGTGCCCTGGCCTTGTCCTCGTTGCGACCCGCGATCGCCACCTCGGCGCCGTGGTCCGCCAGGAGGCGGCTCGTGATCTCGCCGATGCCGCCATAGCCACCGACGAGGATCGCTCTCCTGCCGTCGAGCCGGAACAGCGAGTCGAAATCGGTGACCCTCTGCTCGTCGATCTCGATCGTCGGCGTCGGCGGCCCGCCGCCGGGGGGGCCGCCTCCGGGAGGTCCGCCGCCGGGCGGTCCCCCGGCGCTCACTCGTCGTGCCGCCTTGTCACGAGCAGCTCCATGAGGCTCTTGACGAAGAACTCGCGGGCGCCGTCCGGCGTCGACATGTCGCGCGTCTCCGCGATGTGCGGGTCGAGCTGGTCCTCGAGGTCGCGGATCGCCTGCTGCCGGCCCATGTGCTTGGCGAGCGTCGGCAGGTCGACGCCGTCGGTCGTCTCGACGACCCGGATGACGTCGTTGTCCTTCATGAAGACGAGGGTCTGGAGCAGGGTGCCGACCTCGTTGCCGTCCTCGTCCTTGATCGTGTGATCCGGCCGGCCGTAGTTGTGGAACAGCTCGCGGACCGCGTCGCGGCTCTCGGGCTTGATGCCCCACATGAGCGCCACCCACTGGGACATCTCAGTCTCCTTCCGGCTGGACGTTGAACATGACCTCGAAGTTCCTCGTGTCGGGCGGGGCGCGGAGGATGCCCTTGAGCTCGCCGATCATCGCCCTCGCGATCCCGGCACTCGACTCCCTGTTCTCCTCGCTGTCCCACATCGTGATCGCGATCGCGCCGTCGCCCCCCGGGTCCGTGAGCAGGATGTAGCCCTTGAAGCCGGGATGCTCCTGGTAGGCCGGGATGATCGTGTCCTCGGTGAGCTTGATCCCCTCGTCGACCCGCTCCGGGTTCCACTTGGTCTCGTTGATGCGGGCGTAGAGCGCCATCTCAGGCCCCCTGCTTGATGGTGTGCGCCACGTCCCAGATGATGCGCTCGACCTTCCCGGTCCAGTAGGGCGTCATCGGGTTGCGCTTCTCGGTGTGGACAGGGGCGTTCTCCCAGGCGAGGAAGGCATCCTTGCTCTCCCACTCGCTGAGGAGGACGTAGCTGCGAGGCTCGTCCTCGTCGTCGGGCGGCTCGTTGCGGCGGAGCAGCTCGTCGGCGATGTGGCCCTCGGTGCCCTTGACGTTCGCCGTGACCTGGGCGTACGCCTCCTCGAAGGCCTCCTCGTCGCCCCGGTTGATCTTTGCGAACACCATCACCCGTGCGGGCATCAATCATCTCCTCGTTCGATGTGGGTCACGAGCTCGTGGACGGTCATACGGGCGGACTCGCGCAGGTCGCGCAGCGGCGCGGTGAGGTCGTCCTGCTCCGGGCTCGTCTCGAACTTCCCGAAGGTCTCACGGTCCTCCCAGTCGCTCGTCACGACGAAACTGTCGTGGTCGTCCGGATCCCGTGTCAGGGCCTGGCGGAGGTTGCCCGGTGCCTTCCTGACCTCCTGCGCGATCTGGTTCCAGGCCTCCTCGAACTCGGCGCCGCGGCCTTCCTTCACCTTCATGTAGAGACTTGCGCGAACCATGGGGACCGGCGCGAACCTAACCCGTATGCCGGGCTGCCGCAAGAGAGCTTCACAGGGCCCCGATCGCGGTTTAGGATCGCTCGACCAGGGACTCGACGCACCCCGCCACAAAGGAGACGCCTTACATGTTCTGCCGTGTTACCCACGTTCAGGCCCCAGAGGGAAAGGTCCAGGAGGGCCTCAACCTCTGGTACGAGAACATCCTCCCGATCACGAAGTCCCGCGAGGGCTTCATGGGCGCCGTCTCGATGGTCGACTTCGACTCCGGCAAGGCCCTCTCGATCACCCTCTGGGAGGGCGAGGAGGACCTGCTCGCGAGCACGGAGGCCGAATACCACAAGAAGGCCGTAGAGCGCTTCGGCGAGTTCTTCGAGAACGCCCACGAGCCCGAGAACTACACGATGCACATGTTCACCGGCCCGGTGTTCACGGAGACCTACTCGATCGACGAGACCGGGAAGAGGGTGGCGGAGGCGTAAGCCGCCTAGATCCCGCCGTCCACGTTCAGGGTCACGCCCGAGACGAAGCTCGCCAGGTCGCTGGCCAGGAACAACGCCACGGTGGCGATCTCCTCCGACTGCCCGAGCCGGTTCAGGGCGGCCAGGCCCGAGTAGCGGGCGCGGCCGGCCTCGTCCAGGCCGGCCGTCTGGTCGGTCTCGATGATCCCGGGGGCCAGCGCGTTCACGCGGATGCCGTCCTTGCCGACCTCCTTGCACAGGGCGCGCGTGAACCCGATCAGCCCGGCCTTGGACGAGATGTAGTGCGTCCGGGCCGGCATGCCGCGCATCGCTACCGCTGAGGTGATGTTCACGATCGAGCCGCCCTCGCCCATGTGAGGCAGCGCGGCCTTCGAGATCAGGAAGATCGCGGTGAGGTTGACGTCGATGACGCGGTGCCACTCCTCGAGCGAGAGGTCCTGGATCATCTGATGGCTGACGACCCCGGCGTTGTTGACGAGGATGTCGAGTCCGCCGAACTTGCCCGCTGCCTCGCCGACGAACCCCGTCGCCGAATCCGGGTCGGACACATCCGCCTGGGTCAGGTAGCTCTCGCCCTCGATCTGCTCGAGCTCGCCGCGCAGCTGCTTGACGTCGTCGGACTCGCGGTTGAAGCAGGCGGCAACCGACGCCCCGCCCTCCGCCAGCCCGAGCACGATCGCGCGGCCGATCCCCCGCGAGCCGCCGGTCACAACCGCCCTCTTGCCGCTCAGTCCCAAATCCAAGGTTCACTCCATCCCAGGTCGACAGTCGGGCGAGACTATTCGCGTCCTGCCGGGGGCCGCAACCTGCGATAGCGTGCGCCTTCGATCGAGAAGGAGAGGAGGCACGCGAATGGCTGAAGACAAGGCAGCCCTGGAGCTGCCACAGCACGTGCTCGACTACCTGGAGCAGCAGCAGACCCTGACGCTCGCGACCGCCTCCGCGGGCGGCGTTCCGCGTGCCGCGACCTTCCTCTACGTCAACCGCGGCCCCACGATGTACCTCTGGGTGCGGCCGGAGACGATCACCGCCAAGCACGTCCAGCAGAACCCGTTCGTCTCGCTGGCGATCGACGAGTACTCCGAGGACTGGCGCCAGACGAAGGGGATCCAGGCCAACGGGGAATGCGGGGTCGTCCTCGACGGCGAGGAGATCGCGCGCGCCGCCTTCCTGTTCGGCGGCAAGTTCCCGACCCTTGCGGCCGGCCGCTCCACCGTGGGCATCTACTTCATGAAGATCGTCCCCACCCAGCTCGAGTTCATCGACAACTCCAGGGGCAGCGGCGAGAAGTCGAGCGAGGAGTTCGGGGTCGACTACGACCGTGAGACCGTCCTCAACGTCTACGACGAGCTGCCGGAGGACGTCGAGGAGACGATCAGCGGCGAGCTCCAGAGCATGGAGGCCGACGCGGGCGAGGTGATCGTCCGCGAGGGAGCCCCCGCCGACAAGTTCTTCATCGTGGTCGAGGGCAAGGTCGACGTCCTGCGGGACGACGAGCAGGTCGGCTCACTCGGGCCGGGCGAGCTCCACGGCGAGATCTCGATCATGCGCGATACGCCTCGTAACTCGACGCTCAGGGCGGCTGAGCCCACCAAGCTGCTCGCCATGGAGCGAGACACCTTCCGCGACGTCGTGGCCGGCTCGCTCGGCACCACCGGGGACTTCGACCAGGTGGTGCGCGCCCGGCTCGAGCGGCTCGGCCAGACCGAATAGCCACACGTGGCTGAAAGAGGCGACTCCCAGACCTTCACCGGCCGGGACTTCCGCGACGCCGTGGGCGGCTTCGCGACCGGCATCAACGTCATTACGACCCGAGGCGAGGACCACGCCTACGGGATGACGGCCAACGCGTTCACCTCCGTCTCGCTCGACCCGCCACTGATCCTGATCTGCATCGGCAGCACGGCGACGGGCGCCGACATCCTGCGCCGCAACGGTTGCTTCGCGGTGAACATCCTGGGCTCCGAGCAGGAGCCCGTTTCGCGCTTCTTCGCCTCGAAGGACCGGCCCAAGGGCCGCGACGCCTTCCGGGGCGTCCCTCACCGCAAGGAGGTCACCGGCTCGCCGATCCTCGACGGCGCGGCCGGCTTCCTGGACTGCCTGCTGCACGCCGAGCACGAGGCCGGCGACCACCTGATCTTCATCGGCGAGGTCGTGGCCCTGGGAGCGGACCCCGAGGTCGAGCCTCTGCTCTTCCACGCCGGGCAGTACCGGCTGCTTCACGCCGGCGAGTAGCTCAGATCCCGTTCCGCACGGTGAACTTCGTCGAGCCGGCGCTCGCGAAGCATTCCCGCAGGGGGCCGACCAGCTTGTTGTGCTCCTCCGAGCGGTCCCAGCCCGCCGAGCTCTCCAGGTCCTCCCACTCGCTGGTGATGATCCAGCGGTCGGGATCGTCGACGTTCTGGCAGAGCTGGTGTCCCAGAAGTCCGGGCACGCCCTGGGCCAGCCGCTCGCGCAGCGCGGAGTAGGCGCGCAGCACGTCCTCCTCCTTGCCGGGCTGGGCCTGGAACTCGAGGACGAAGCGGGCGGGCACGGGCCAACCCTAACCCCTCGTTGACAGCCGCCGCGTGCCGCATGTAGGTTCGGAACGTCCGCGCAGCGACGAGGAGCGCGCCCCATGCCAGAGCAGACCGAGCACCCCAAGGCAGAACGCGACGCCGGCTTTTTCTCCAGGGAGGAGGCGGCCGAGGACACCCGCCGTGGCGGGGTGGTCCAGACCCTGCTGAGCCCCAAGACGGTCGGCTCGACCTCCGGCTTCATGGGGGTGGCGACGATCGCGCCGGGCGACCGGATCTCCGAGCACTACCACCCCTACTCGGAGGAGTTCATCTACTGCGTCCGGGGCACGATCACCGCCGACCTCGACGACGAGCCGCACGAGGTCAAGGAGAGCAGCGGCATGATGGTCCCGATGAACATGAGACACCGCCTCCGCAACGAGGGCGATGAGGAGGCCTTCATCGTCTTCCATCTCAGTCCGCTCGCCCCGGAGCCCCCGCTGGGGCACGTGGACACCGAATAGCGCGTGGGGAACGACGCAGGTCTTAGGCGGACGGCCGTCACCGGCGTCGGCGTGGTCGCCCCGGGTGGAGTGACCCGCGACGAGTTCTGGGACACGATCACCGCCGGGAAGACATCGACCCGGCAGATCACCTTCTTCGACCCCGCCGGCTTCCGCTCTCAGATCGCCGCCGAGGCCGACTTCGACCCGATCGCCTCGGGCCTCACCGAGCAGGAGACACGGCGGATGGACCGGTACATCCAGTTCGCCGCCGTGGCCGCTATGGAGGCGATGAACGACGCCGCCCTCCTGATCGAGGAGGAGGATCGGACGGCGTCGCGGATGATCCCCGTTGCCCGCGAGCAGTCGCTCACCCTCGTGCTCGAGGACATCGACCGCGACCGGATGGGCGTCACGCTCGGCTCGGCGGTGGGCGGCACAATGGTCCTGGAGGACGGCTACATCGCCACCAGCGACCGCGGCCGCGATTGGCTCGTGGATCCCGACTACGCCGTGCCCTTCCTCTACGCCGGCCTGATCCCGAGCAGCCTGGCCAGCGAGGTGGCGGTCAAGTTCGGCGCTCACGGACCCGCCACGGTGATCTCGACCGGCTGCACGTCGGGCATCGACGCCATCGGGTACGGCCACCAGCTGATTCAGGACGGCGAGGCCGACATCGTCATCTCCGGCGCGGCGGAATCCCCGGTCTCGCCGATCTCGATGGCCTGCTTCGACCCGATCAAGGCGACCTCCCGGCGCAACGACGACCCGGGGCACGCCTCGCGCCCCTTTGACCGCGATCGCGACGGCTTCGTGATGGGCGAGGGCGGCGCGGTGCTGATACTGGAGGACCTCGACCGCGCCCTGGATCGCGGCGCGCACATCTACTGCGAGGTCACGGGCTTCGCCAGCCGCGGCAACGCCTACCACATGACCGGCCTGAAGCCGGACGCGACGGAGATGACGGACGCGATCGAGGACGCCATGCGCCAGGGCGGCACGCAGCCCGATGACATCCACTACATCAACGCCCACGGCTCGGGCACCAAGCAGAACGACCGGCACGAGACCGCCGCCTACAAGAACTCGCTAGGCGACCACGCCTACAACGTCCCGATCAGCTCGATCAAGTCGATGATCGGCCACTCGCTCGGTGCGATCGGGGCGATTGAGATGGCCACCTGCGCGCTGGCCATCGACCGCGGGATCGTGCCGCCCACCGCGAACTGGGAGAACCGCGACCCCGAGTGCGACCTCGACTACACGCCGAACGAGGCGCGCCGGGGCCAGATCGACTGCGCGCTGTCGACCGCCAGCGGGTTCGGGGGCTTCCAGTCGGCCATGATCCTCGCCCGCCCGCCCGAGCTGATGGAGGTCAGCGCCTGATGGAGGCCTCGGCGCCGCGCACGAGCCTCCCCTCGCGGGACCGCAAGATGGTCCTGACCGGCCTCGGCGTGGTGGCGCCGGGCGGCATCGGCACGGAGGCCTGGTGGAAGGCGGCGTGCGAGGGCAAGAACGCGATCGGGCGGATCACCAAGTTCGACCCGTCCCGCTACGAGGCCCAGCTCGCCGGCGAGGTCAACGGCTTCGACCCCGAGCAGTACATCGACAAGCGGCTCATGGTCCAGACCGATCGCTGGACCTGGATGGCCCTCGGCGCCACGCAGATGGCGCTGGAGGACGCCGACTTCAACCCCGAGGACCACGACCCCTACTCGATGAGTGTCATCACGGCCAGCTCGTCCGGCGGCAACGACTTCGGCCAGAAGGAGATCCAGAACCTCTGGGGCAAGGGGCCGGGCTTCGTCGGCGCCTACCAGTCGATCGCCTGGTTCTACGCCGCCACCACCGGCCAGATCTCGATCAAGCACAACATGAAGGGCCCGTGCGGCGTCGTGCTCGCCGAGGGCGCCGGCGGCCTCGAGGCCGTCCAACACTCCCGGCGCACGATCCGGCGCGGCGTCGACTTCGTCGTCAGCGGTGGGCTCGAGGCGCCGATCGGCCCCTACGCCCTGACCTGCCAGCTCGAGAACGGCTACCTGAGCACCGAGACCGATCCCGATCAGGCGTTCCGGCCCTTCGACAGCGCCGCCAATGGCTACGTGCCGGGCGAGGGCGGCGCCATCGTGATCGCCGAGAACGAGTCGACCGCCAAAGAGCGCGGGGCGCCGCAGGTTTACGCCGAGGTCCTCGGCTACGGCGCCACGAGCGACGGCTACCACTGGGGCGAGCCGGCGCCGGACGGCCGTCGTCTCGCGAGCGCGATGCAGATCGCGCTGGACGACGCCGGCATCGGCCCCGGCGACGTGGATGCGATCTTCGCCGACGGCGCCGGCATCCCCGAGTGGGACAAGCTCGAGGCGCAGGCGATAAAGAAGGTCTTCGGCAAGGGTGCATCAGACACCCCGGTTACGGCGCCCAAGTCGATGACCGGCCGGCTCTACGCCGGCGGGGCGTCGCTCGACGTGGCCGCCGCGATGCTGTCCATGCGCGACGGCGTGATCCCGCCGACGATCAACCTCGACGAGCCGGCGGAGGGCTGCGACGGCCTCGACTTCATCACGGGCTCTGCCCGCAAGGCCGCGATCGGGACCGTGCTCGTGAACGCTCGCGGGTACGGCGGTTTCAACAGCGCGCTGGTCCTTCGGCGCGCGGGCTGAGGCCCTGATGCTGGACCTCGCGGACCTCGGCCAGGACTCCGCCGCAGTCGAAGAGCTGGCGGCCAGGCTCCCCGGCCACGGCGCCCGCGTGGCGATCGTCGCGCCCAACGAACCGCTGCTCCGAACGGCGCTGCTCGCCGCCTGGAGGGCGGGCGCGGTCCCCGTTCCCCTGAGCGCGCGGCTGCGCGAGTACGACCTCGGCCGAATACTCACGGACGCCGACCCGGCGCTCGTCCTGTCGGTCGCGGAGCATCGGGGCTACTCGTTCGCCGAGTTCGCGAGGGGAAGCGAGCTGCCGTGGCTCGTGCTCGGCCAGGACGGCATAGGACAGGTGGCAGAGGACACAGAGCCGTGTGATCCGGACGTCGGCGCGATCCTCTACACCTCCGGCACGACCGGCGAGCCCAAGGGCGCGCTGGTCACGCGGGCGGCGCTGGCCGACCAGGCGGAGGTGCTGGCCGGCGTCCTCGAGCTGAGCGAGGACGACGTGATCGCCCTTCCCGTGCCCGCCTCCCATGCCTTCGGCCTCGCCGCGCTGCTCGCCGGGCTTCACGCGGGTGCGCGCGTCCAGATGCTCGAGCCGGGCCTCGCCCTCGACGGCATCGACCCCGAGGCGACGATCGTCCACGGCTCCCCCACGCTCTTCGCTGGCCTGCTGCGGGCGCTCCCGCCCCGGCTGCGCGGCGGCTTCGTCGCCGGGGCGGTCTGCCCCGCCGAGCTGCTCGGGCGCCTGGACGACGCCGGCGCCAGGATCCTCAACCTCTTCGGGATGACCGAGCTGGGCGCCGCGGCCAGCTGCCGGCCCGACGACCCGCCGGAGGTGCGCCACGGCTCGGTGGGCCGCCCGCTGCCCGGCTTCGAGTTCCGCGTAGAGCGCGAGGAGATCCAGGTGCGCGGCCCGGGCGTCACCCCCGGCTACTTCCGCAAGCCCGAGCTGACCGCCGAGGCCTTCGACGGCGACTGGTTCCGGACCGGCGACCTCGGCTCGATCGACGAGGACGGCAACGTCCACATCTCCGGGCGGGCCAAGGAGGTCGCGCACGTCGGCGGCTTCAACGTCTTCCCGGCCGAGGTTGAGGGCTGCCTGCTCACGCATCCAGACGTCCGCCAGGCGGCCGTCGTCGCCGTTCCCAACGAGCGCATGGGCGAGGCGCTCAAGGCCTTCGTCGTCACCGAGGCCGACCTGGCGCCGGCCGACCTGTTGCACTTCGCCCGCGAGCGGATCGCCGGCTACAAGCTGCCCTACGAGATCGAAATCGTGCCCGAGCTGCCGCTGCTGGCCTCGGGCAAGCCCGACCGCGCCGCCCTCCATGCCTGAGATCCCCACCGACCGGCTGATGTCCTCGATGTCGATGGCGGGCGCGCTGTCGCCGTTCGCCGCGCTCGAGCAGTGCACCCTCTTCGACGGCCTGGACACCGACGCGCTCGCCCGGATCTCGGAGCGGATGCAGCCGGTCAGCTTCCCGCCCGGCGCCGAGATCTCGCGTGCCGGCAAGCGCGGGGAGACGATGTTCCTGATCGTCGAGGGAGTGGCGCAGGCGATGCCGGGGACCGGTGACCAGCGCGTGGTGTCCAAGCAGCGCCGTGGCGACGTGATCGGGGCGACGTCGCTCGTCACGGGCGACCGGCACACGGTCACGGTGGTGGCCAGCTCCTATGTGAGCGCGCTCGAGATGTCGCGCAAGGACTTCGAGCGGCTCATGGAGGAGCACCCGGGGATCGTCGTCAACTTCACGAAGATCATGCGGCGTCGCCTGCTGCGCGCGTACCAGGGCGCGACCGAGGAGGAGTCGAGCGGCGAGGCCGTCGGGCTGATCTTCAGCAGCTCCCTGGCCGACCTCGTCCCGCAGGTCGTGGAGGCCGCCGGCAAGGCCAGCCCGCGCAAGGTCGACTGGCTCGACACGCGCACGGGCTTCCACGAGGCCGTCGCGCGGATCGACCAGATGCTGGAGAGGCACGGCACGGTCGTGGTGGCGGCGCGGGCCGAGGGCCGCTCCGCTCAGCAGCTCGGGGAGCACACCGACCGGATCGTCGTTCTGGCCGACGGCGAGCCGGACGCCGCCAGCGTCGCGCAAATGGAGGAGCTCGAGGGTCGGCGCGTCGAGCTCGTGCTCGTCGAGGAGCAGCGCGGTCGCGAGCGCGGCCGCATGGTCGCCGGCCTGCCGGTGATCCGCTCGATCGGCAGGGACAACGGGTCGCTCCCGCCGGAGGACGTGGCCTGGCTCGGCCGCCATCTGGCCCGCACGAAGCTGGGTCTGGCGCTCGGCGCGGGCGGGGCGAAGGGCTACGCGCACGTGGGCTTGCTGCAGGGTCTCGAGCGCGAGGGCTACGTAGTCGACTACGTGGCCGGCAGCAGCATCGGCGCGATCGCCGGCGCCTACCTGGCGATGGGCATGGACTCGTCAGAGGTCGACCGCACCCTGCGCGAGGCGTTCAACCCCGACAACGTGGCTGAGCTGTTCACGCTCACCCTCGCGGGTGCGTCAAAGGGCCTGGAGACGATCGAGCAGGTGTTCCGCGACACCACCAACAACGGCACCTTCGACGACCTCGTGATCCCGCTGGTGGCGATGGCGGTCGACCTGACCGAGCGGCGCCCATCGCCGATCAGCGACGGCCCCCTGTGGGAGGCGCTGATGGCGGCCACTGCGCTGGCCGGCATGGCCCCCCCGTACGAGATGGAGGGCCATCGGCTCGTGGATGGGCTGGCGCTCGTCCCGGTGCCGAGCGGAGCGGCCTACGAGGCGGGCGCCGACGTGGTCGTCTCCATGAACCTGATGCCGCGCGAGAGCCTGCCCGCCTGGCCGGGGCTGGAGCCGCCTCCGCCCCAGGAGGAGAAGAAGCAGGGCACGCGCATGCTCGAGACGATCCTCGAGGTCAACGACCTCTCCGCGCAGGACGGCAGCATCAGGCACGCGGAGCTTGCGGACGTCGTGCTCCACCCCCGCTTCGGCCCTGGGAGCTGGCGCGACTTCCACCTCGCCGACCTCTTCCTGGCGGCCGGCCGGGAGGCGATCGAGGAGCAGCTACCGACTTTGAAGGCCCTGGCCAAGCCGCAACACCAAACCGGAGTCCCAACCTAAGGAGGCACGCCTATGTCAGTGGACCGGCAGTTCACCTTCGATGATCTCAAGCGGATCCTGGTGGAGCGCGTCGGGCTCCCGGAGGACAGCGTGACGAACGACCCCGAAGCCAGCTTCGAGGATATGGGCCTCGACTCGCTGGCGTTCGTCGAGATCCAGCTCGCCATGCAGCAGGACTACGGCTTCGAGATCCCGGACGAGGACGCCTCGGAGATCACGACCGTGGGACAGGCGATCGAGTACACCAACCGCCGGCTGGCGGAGAAGGAGTAGCCAATGGCCGCGCACACCGACAACGAGGTGGTCATCGAAGCCCCGCGCGACTTCGTGTGGGAGCGGATGATGGACATCGAGAGCTGGCCCAACCTCTTCAGCGAGTACGCGAAGGCGGAGGTGATCGAAGAGGAGGGCGAAAACAAGGTCAAGTTCCGGCTGACCACCCACCCGGACCCGGAGTACGACGGCCAGGTCTGGAGCTGGGTGTCCGAGCGCGAGGCCGACCCGGCGAACTACCAGTCGAAGTCACGCCGGATCGAGACCGGCCCCTTCGAGTACATGAACATCGAGTGGTACTTCGAGGAGGAGGACGGCTCCACCAAGATGCGCTGGGTCCAGGACTTCTCGATGAAGCCGGACGCCCCCGCGGACGATGCGACCGCCGAGGAGTACATGAACAAGAGCACCAAGGAGCAGATGGGCGTCATCAAGGAGCGCCTGGAGGAGGCCGCGAAGAATGGCTGACGGCGTCCAGCGAGGCTGCATCATCGCCCGCATCAAGCCGGGCTCGGAGGACGAGGTCGCCAAGCTGTTCGAGCAATCGGACGAGAGCGACCTCCCGGGGCTCGCCAAGGTGCGGCACCGGAGCCTCTTCGTGCTGGATGACATCTACGTCCACTACGTGGAAATGGACACCGAGTTCGGCGAGACGGTCGACGAGGTACGCAATCACCCCCTGTTCCAGGAGATCAGCCGCAAGCTCGACGCGTACATCACGCCGTACAACCCCGAGACGTGGAAGTCCCCGAAGGACGCCCAAGCGCGTGAGTTCTACAGTTGGGACGCATCCGACTCTGAGGGCTGAGCATGTTGAAGCTGATGGTTATCGAGGGGAACGCGTCGGGCCAGCAGATCCCGGTCGACGACGAGTTGATCATCGGCAGGACCGGCTCCGAGGACGGCCGCCTCGCCGACGATCCGGAGCTGTCACGTCAGCACGCGCGCTTCATACGCCAGGGCGACGCCTGGGTCATCGAGGACCTGGGCTCGATGAACGGCACGTTCGTGAACGGCAACAGGCTCGCCGCTCCGCACCGGCTCTCCGATGGTGACCAGATCGAGGTTGGCGGCACGCGCATGGTCACTCAGCTGTCGGCGCCGCCCCCCTCGCCCGAGCCGGAGGCATCCGGGCCGCCGGAGGGTCTGGGTGCGACGCGGATCGCCAGCGTCCCCGACTCGGTCCCCGAGCCGCCTGCCGAAGGGCCTTCGCCGACCCCGGACACGTTCGTGCCCCAGCCCGAGCCCACGGCGGAGATGCCCCCGGCGGACCCAGGCGCGCCGCCGCCGGCCGGACCGCACGCGCCCCCGCCGCCGCCGCCGGGACCCCCAGGGCCGCCCCCCGCCGCGGCTCAGCCCGGCCCCGAGGCGCCCACCGACCTGCCGCCGCCGTCGGGTCCGCCCCAGGAAACCGTGACGCCGGCGCCCGTCCCGCCGGCCCCGCCGCCGAACGAGCCGGAGCCCGCGGACTTGCCTCCGCCCTCGGGACCGCCCCAGGACACGGTCACGCCGGCGCCGACGCCGGTCGAGGAGGCGCCCCGGGTCCAGGACACCGAGGTGCCGGAGCCCGAGGCCGCGCCCGAGGCCGCGCCGGAACCAGAGCCCGAGCCGGAACCAGAGCCCGAGCCGCGGACGCCCGTCTCCCTGCGCGTGCAGATCGACGTGGATGCAGGCGAGGCGACGATCGAGCTGGACGAGGGCGGCGACCGGGTCACCCTGCGGCAGGAGGACGGCCGCTGGGTACTCGGGAGCTAGGCGCTGGGAGCCAGGGCTTCCCGCGAGTCCGCGTTCACCAGCTCGGCCTCGGGGTCGATCTGGCGCACCAGGCCGGTCAGCACCCGGCCAGGGCCGAGCTCGACGAAGGTATTCACGCCCGCCTGGCGCAGGGTCCGCACGCAGTCGACCCAGAGGACCGGGCTGGCGATCTGGGTGATGAGCGCCTCACGGACGCCGTCGCCGGTGCTGACGACCTCGCCCGAGCAGTTGGCCACGAGCGGGGGCTCGGGGTCCCGCCAGGTGAGGCCCTCCATCCTCGCGGCGAGCTTCTCCTGGACCGGCTTCATCAGCTCGCTGTGGAAGGCGGCTCCAACCTGGAGCCGCAGCGCCCGCTTCGCGCCGGCCTCCTCGGCGAGCTCGATCAGCCTCTCGATCCCGCCCTCCTCGCCCGAAGCGACGATCTGGCTGTCGGAGTTGATGTTCGCGGGGGCGACCAACCCGGCCTCCGACGCCCGCGAGCAGAGCTCCTCGACCTGCTCGCGGCCCAGCCCGATGATCGCCGCCATCGCGCCAGGCCGCTCCGACTGGATCGCCGCCATCAGCCGGCCGCGCTCGCAGACGAGCGGCAAGGCGTCGTCGACGTCCAGCGCTCCCGAGACGGCGGCCGCCGTGTACTCGCCGAGGCTGTGGCCGGCGACGAAGTCGGCGCGCAGCCCTCGCTCGCGGGCCACCTCCACGACCGCCATCGAGATCGAGAAGAGCGCCGGCTGGGCGACGTCGGTCCGGGTGAGCATCTCCATCGGGCCCTCGTCGACGAACTGGCTCACGTCGAGGCCCGAGGCCTCGTCCGCGCGCTTCAGGTAGCCGTCGACCAGGTCGGCGTCGGTCTCACGCAGCTTGGCCGCCATCCCGACCTTCTGGGAGCCCTGGCCGGGCAGGAGGAACGCGGTCTTCGAATCGCCGCTCACGGCGCGCGAATCTCTCACACCGGAGTAATGGG
Source organism: Thermoleophilaceae bacterium (assembly GCA_045805365.1). Lineage (GTDB taxonomy): Bacteria > Actinomycetota > Thermoleophilia > Solirubrobacterales > Thermoleophilaceae > DASXBA01. The sequence continues at coordinate 71 of JBJMLJ010000270.1, read as the reverse complement.
GCGCAAGCGAGGAGCGCAGCCGGGGCGTTGGCCCGGCGAGCACCGCAGCATTCCTAGCCGTCGCCGGCTTC
>JBJMLJ010000269.1:0-7059 GCA_045805365.1 Thermoleophilaceae bacterium | reverse complement strand
GGAGGAGCTTGCCGAGCTCGTGGTCCACGAAGCCGACCTGGAGCAGGTAGCGCTGGAAGCTGTGCTGGGTCAGGAAGCGGTCGTGGAACCCCTGCGCGCCGTTCATCCCCGGCACGAGGTCCTTGGCGATGCTGCGCGCGTGTACGCCCGATGGCAGGTAGAGGTAGGGCTCGTGCGGAAGCAGCACGTGCTTGAGCCAGAAGCCGGGTCGCCTGCCGGGCCTGATCGTGGCGAAGAAGCTCTCGAGCCGCTCTTGCCGGCGGCGGTTGAGGTGGGCGAGGATGCCCGGACGCCGCGACCGTGCGTGCCGGCACCAGCGCCGCGGGCAGATCGCCGTCGCCTCCTCGGAGTCGTGGATCCGGTAGGCGCGGCGGCCGAACATGTCGTAGATCGAACGACGGTGATACCTGGTGTCGGCCTGCTCCGCCCTGAACGGGCGCTTCCCGTCCATGATCAGCGGCACCGCCTTGGGGGTCGCGTCGTAGCGCGTGAAGGCGTTGGGGAACCAGGTGGCGTTCCCCGCCAGCGATGCGAAGTTGGGGTAGCGGGTGGCGTCGATCCGTCCGTCGGGACCGAGCAGCGAGTCGCCGGGGAACTCGTCCACGATGAGCATCACCACGTTGGGCCGGCGCGGGACCGGCCCGGCGTGGCCGCCGGGATCGAGCACGGCGGCCGGCCGGGCGCGCGACTCGCCGTCGTCGCCGATCGACCTGGCGGCGCCGATGACGGCGACCGCCCCCGCGCAGGCAGCGACGACCGCCAGGGCGATTCGCGGGATGCTTCGGGTCACCCTGAGGAAACAGTCGCGGACGACTCGAGCTGCGCTTCCGGCGGCGGCTCGAACCCGCGTTCCTTCATCCCGCGCTCGATCTCACGGATCGTCGTCTCGAGGACCTTCACCCGCGCCCAGCGCTTGGAATCCCCCTCGATGAGGTGCCAGTGCGCGAGCTCGTGGTCCGTCCGTTCGAGCATGTCCTCGATCGCGCGCTCGTAGGACTCGCGCTTCTCCCGGTTGCGCCAGTCCTCTTCCGTGAGCTTCCAGCCCTTGAGCGGGTTGTTCTCGCGGCGCTGGAATCGCTTGAGCTGCTCCTCCGGGGAGATGTGCAGCCAGAACTTGATCAGGACCATCCCGTCGACGCAGAGGGAGCGCTCGAAGTCGACGATCTCGGTGTAGGCCCGCTCCCACTCCTCGACCGTCGCGAAGCCCTCGATCCGCTCGACGAGGACGCGTCCGTACCAGGAGCGGTCGAGCACGGCCATTCCGCCGCGGCCCGGCAGCACCGGGCTGAAGCGCCAGAGGAAGTGGTGGCGCTTCTCGTCGTCGGTCGGGGCGGCGAAGGCGCGCACGCGCACGTGCCGCGGGTCGAGCGGAGCCACGAGGCGCTTGATCGCGCCGCCCTTGCCGGACGCGTCGATGCCCTCGAAGAGCACACACACCGGCGGCCCCAGCTCGCCGCTGCCGAGCTTCCCGCCCAGGGCCAGCCGCAGCGCGAGCAGCCGCTCGTGACCGGCCTTGAGCCGCTTCTCCTGCTCCTTCTTGCTCAGCTTGAGCGAGAGGTCGAGCTCGTCGAGGCGTCCCACAGTGCGATCCTAGCCGCGCGCCAGCAGCCGGGCACCGAGCAGTCGCGCCAAGCCCTCGCCGCCCCAGCCCATCACCACGTCGTGGTTGTGGGCGAAGATCGGCCGCGCTACGGGCGCCACCAGGTTCATCCACGGCTTCGTCGTGCTCACGTCCCAGTCGTAGAGGACCGCCGTCGTCCCGGCGTCCTCGAACAGCTGCCAGCGGCCGACGCCCTCGAGCTCTCCGCGCGCCCGGCCCATCATCGCCGAGGGCCGCTCGACCTCGTCCACCGTGAACTCGAACCGGATCGGATACGGGATCCGGCTGCGCCACTGGATGGCGTAGCGCGAGCCGATCCGGTTCTCGCCGCCGGCGTCGAGCTCGTCGACGGCGACCACCCCACGCCACCAGTCGGGCCAGCGCATGACGTCCTGGATCGCTTCCCACGTTTGCTCCCGCGGAGCGTCCAGCAGCCACGTCGTGAGGAAGCGGTATCTCGGCAAGTCGCCGGCGCGACCCTAACCGACTCCGGCGGCCGCGCGGGGCTCGCGCGTCAATCGCTGCGCCAGGGTCACGGGGACGATCGTCACCAGGAGGACCAGCAGGACCACGACGTTCACCTCCGGCAGCTGCTGGCCGATTCGGATCTTGCCGAAGATCCAGATCGGCAGGGTGTTCTGGGCGCCGGCCGTGAACGTGGTGACGATCACCTCGTCGAAGGAGAGTGCGAAGGCGAGCAGCCCGCCCGCCAGCAGGGCCGTGCCGATCACCGGCAGCGTGATGTAGCGGAAGGTCTGGAGACCGCTGGCGCCGAGGTCCATCGAGGCCTCGAGCAGCGAGCTGGAGGTCCGCCGCAGCCGGGCGACCACGTTGTTGTAGACGATGACGATGCAGAACGTGGCGTGGCCGATCACGATCGTGTAGTAGGAGAGGTCGATGCTCCAGAAGCTGAAGAACGAGTTCAGCGCCATGCCGGTGATGATCCCCGGCAGCGCCAGCGGCAGGACGAGCAGGAACGAGACCGTCTCGCGGCCGAAGAAGCGGTAGCGGTGCACCGCGAAGGCCGCCGCGGAGCCAAGCAGGATCGAGATCGTCGTGGCGAGCAGCGCGGCCCGGACGGAGAGCCAGAGCGCGTCGCGCATCCCCGGGTCGTGCCAGGTCTGGCTGAACCACTTGGTCGACAGCCCCGGCAGCGGCCAGCCCTGCACATTCGACGGGTTGAACGCGTAGACGACGATGATCACGATCGGCACGAAGAGGAAGAGCAGGATGAGGGTGGTCCAGATCCCGAGCCCGACGCGGGTGATGCGGCTCTCCCTCACAGCGCCTCGAACGCTCCCAGCCGCCGCGCCACCATGAGGTAGATCCCCATGACGATCATCGGCAGGGTGGCGAACGCGGCCGCGAAGGGAACGTTGTTCGCCACGCCGACGTTGCGGTAGACGACGTTGCCGATGAAGTCCGAGCTGGCGCCGCCCACGAGCGTCGGCGTGATGTAGTCGCCGAGCGTCAGCGAGAAGGTGAAGATCGAGCCGGCGATCAGGCCGGGCAGGGCGAGCGGCAGCAGGACGCTGCGGAACGTCCGCCAGACGCTGCCGCCGAGGTCCATCGACGCCTCGAGCAGCGAGTCCGGCACCCGCTCGATCGCCGTCCAGACGGGCACGATCATGAACGGCAGCCAGATGTAGGAGAAGACGATCCACATCGCCCAGTTCGAGTAGCCGACGTTCAAGCTCCCGAAATGAAGCTTGTCCAGCGTCCAGTTGAGGGCGCCGTCGTGGGCGAGGATCAGCCGCCACGCGTACACACGCACGAGGTAGCTCGACCAGAGCGGCAGCAGCACGAGCACGAAGAGGACGGTCTGGAGCCGCCGCGGCGCCACGCGTGCGGCGAAGTAGGCGAACGGGAAGGCCAGGATCCCGTCCGTGATCGTGACCGCGGCGGCGATGCCGATCGTGCGGAAGGCGATCCGCCGGTACGTCGGGTCCTCGATCAGGGACTTGAAGTTGGCCGTCGTCCACTTGTGGACGACCTCGCTCGTGAAGGGATCGACCGACCAGAAGGCGGACACGAGCAGCGCGACGAGCGCCGCCAGGTAGAGCAGGACGAACCAGCCGAGCGGCGGGGTGAGGGTCAGCGCGGCGCGAAGGCCGGGCCGCCGGAACAGCCAGGCGGAGGCGCGGCGGGCCGCCCCGGGAGGGCGGCCCGCCAGTGCTCCTACAGGGGCCAAGCTAGCCCTTGACCTCCTGCCACTTCTTCTGCCAGACCGTGTAGTCCTGGCAGTCCGTCTTGCCGTTGCCGCAATCCGCGATGGGCGTCTTCCAGAACTTGATCGAGTTGAAATAGGACGCCGGCGCGTTGGCGTGCAGACGCGCGCATGAGCCCTTCTCGATCTGGTCCATCAGCGGGCACGCCTTCTGGTTGACCGGCGTCTCCCCGTAGGACACGGCCTGCTGCGCCTGGACCTTCGGCGTGGAGACGTACTTCATCCACTCGTAGGCACAGTTCGGGTGCTTGGCATTGGCCGAGAGCATCCACGTGTCGGCCCAGCCCGTTGCCCCCTCCTTCGGGATCGTGTCCTTGACTGGCTGCTTGTCGGCCTCGAGCGTCTTGACCGCGATCGGCCAGGCCGCGCCGACGACGACGTCGCCGTTCTTGAACAGGTCGGACTCGTCCGACGAGAGCGCCCAGTACTTCTTGATCAGCGGCTTCTGCTTCTTCAGCAGGTCCGTCGCGGCGTTCAGCTGCTTCTGGTTGAGCTCATAGGGATCCGTGATCCCGAGGCTCGGGTTGGTCTTCGACAGGTAGAGCGCCGCATCCGCGATCTGGATCGGGTTGTCGGGAACGCTGACCTTGCCCTTGTACGTCGGGCCGTAGATCACCGACCAGCTCGTCGGCCCGGGCGTGACGGCCTGCGTGTTGTAGAGCAGCACGTTCGGGCCCCATTGGACCGAGACCCCGTAGTGCTTCCCGTCGACCGTGTTGTGGCTCGGCGACTTGAGCTGCGGGATGAAGTCCTTCCAGGAAGGAACGAGGTTGACGTTGACCGGCTTGACGTCACCGCCGCGGATGAGGCGGAGCGACGCGTCGCCGGACGCCGACACCATGTCGTATTGCGAGCCGCCGCCCTGGCGCATCAGGGTGACCATCTCGTCGGAGGAGCCGGCGAACTTGCTGCTCACCTTGCAGCCGGTCTGTGTCTCGAACGGCTTCACCCACTCCGGTTGGGTGTAGCCCTCCCAGGCGACCAGGTTCAGCTTGCCCTCGCCCTTGCCGATCTTCGTCGGCAGCTTCGAGCTGCTGCTATTGCTGCTGCTACCGCAGCCCGCGGCCACCGCCATCACCACCACCGCTACGGCCGCGGTGGCCCACTTCCATCGTCCTTCCGGCATCTGGGTCCCCTCCTCAATCGATTGCGAACGTGTACTCCGGCCGCCACTCGAGCCTCACTCGGCGGCCCCTGGCGTCCAGCGCGTCCTGCGAGGACGTCTCGAGGTTCTGCTTCACGGCCACAAGCTCCCCGCCCCCGTCGAGCTCCACGATGTAGCGGGTGACCGGCCCGAGATAGACGACCTCCCGGATCCGGCCGGTCTGGCCCTGGTAGCCGTTCGAAGCGGGCTCCTTCTCGTCGACGATCCGGATCTTCTCCGGCCGCACGGTGAAGCGCTGCCCATTCGACTCGACGAGGTTCGACACGCCGACGAAGCCGGCGATGAAGTCGTTGGCGGGGTGCTCGTAGACCTCCGCGGGGGGCCCGACCTGCTCGATCCGGCCCTCGTTGAACACGGCCAGCCGGTCGCTCATGGTGAGCGCCTCTTCCTGGTCGTGGGTGACGTACAGGAAGGTGATCCCGACCTCCTGCTGGATCCGCTTGAGCTCGATCTGCATCCCCTGGCGGAGCTTCAGGTCGAGCGCTCCGAGCGGCTCGTCCAGCAGCAGCACGGTGGGCTCGTTGACGATCGAGCGGGCCAAGGCCACGCGCTGGCGCTGCCCGCCCGACAGCTGGCTCGGCTTGCGGTCGCCGAAGGTCTCGAGCTGCACGGTCGCCAGCGCCTGCTCGGCCCGGCGGCGGCGCTCGGGCCCCTTCACGCCCTTGACGCGCAGCCCGTACTCGACGTTCTGGACGACCGTCATATGCGGGAACAGCGCGTAGTCCTGGAAGACCGTGTTGACGTCGCGCTCGTAGGGCGGGTCGCGGGTCACGTCCCGCCCGGCAAGCTCGACCGTGCCGCCGTCGGGGAGCTCGAAGCCCGCGATCAGCCGCAGCGTCGTGGTCTTGCCCGAGCCCGAGGGCCCGAGGAGGGTGAAGAACTCGCCGTGTTCGATCTCGAGGTCGACCCCGTCCACCGCGACCGTCGAGTCGAACTCCTTTCGCAGCCCCGAGAGGCGTACGTCAGGTGCCAATCAGCTCACCCCAGCGACGCCATCACATGCTTCACGTTGGTGTAGTCCTCGAGCGCGTACATCGACAGGTCCTTGCCGTAGCCGGACTGCTTGTAGCCGCCGTGCGGCATCTCGGATGCGAGAGGGATGTGGTCGTTGATCCACACGCAGCCGAAGCGAAGGGCCTTGGACACGCGCAGCGCGCGACCCACGTCTCGCGTCCATACCGACGAGGCCAGCCCGTAGCGCGTCCCGTTCGCCCACTCTATGGCCTTAGCCTCGTCGTCGAACGGCTGCACGGTGATGACCGGGCCGAAGATCTCGTCCTGGATCATCTCGTCCTTCTGCTCGAGCCCGGCGACCACCGCCGCCTCGAGGAAGAAGCCGGGCAGGTCCGGCTCTGTGCCGCCGACCACGACCTCCGCGCCGTCCGGCTTGCGCTCCAGGAAGCCCTCGACGCGCTCGCGCTGGCGCTGTGAGTTGAGCGGCCCGAGCGTGGTGTCCTCGGCGAAGGTGTCGCCGACCTTGTAGCCCTTGGCCTGCTCGGAGAGGCCGCCGACCACGTCGTCGTAGACGCCCTTCGCGGCGAGCACCCGCGTGGCCGCCGTGCAGTCCTGGCCGGCGTTGTAGTAGCCCGTGCCGGCGATCGTCTCCATGGCGGCCTCCATGTCGGCGTCGTCGAAGACGACGACCGGCGCCTTGCCGCCCAGCTCGAGATGCACGCGCTTCAGCGAGTCGGAGGCGGCCTTGGCGATCCACTTGCCCGTCTCCGGCGATCCCGTCAGCGAGACCATGTCCACGTCGGCGTGCGTGACGAGCGCCGAGCCCGCCGGCTCGCCGTGGCCGGTGATCACGTTGAGCACGCCCTTGGGCAGGAACTCCGCGGCCAGCTCCGCCAGCTTGATCGTCGTGATCGGCGTGGTCTCCGCCGGCTTCAGCACGATCGTGTTGCCGGTGGCCAGCGCCGGGCCGACCTTCCAGATGGCCATCATCAGCGGGTAGTTCCAGGGCGTGATCTGGCCGACGACGCCCACGGCCTCGCGCCGGACCATCGAGGTGTAGCCCTCGGTGTACTCGCCCGCGGCGCGGCCCTCGAGGTTGCGCGCCGCGCCGGC
>JBJMLJ010000268.1:0-7021 GCA_045805365.1 Thermoleophilaceae bacterium | reverse complement strand
TGAAGAGGACTTCGACGTCGGACAGGAGTTCCGGAACTCCTACGAGCAGACCAAGTTCGAGTCCGAGCGCCTGGTCCGCTCCTACTCGGACCGGCTGCCGGTCCAGGTATTCCGGCCGAGCATCATCGTCGGCGACAGCGAGACCGGCTGGACGAGCTCGTTCAACGTCATGTACGCGCCGCTCAAGGCGTTCCAGCGCCACACCGTCCTCGCCGTGCCGGCGCGCGGCCGCGCGCCGGTCGACGTCGTCCCGGTCGACTACGTCGCCGACGCGATCGTCGAGCTGGTCGAGCACCCCGAGGACGACGGACCGCGGACCTATCACCTCGTCGCGGGGCGAAAGGCGACGACGGTCCGCCGTCTGGTCGAGCTGGCCGCGCGCCACTTCGGCAAGCGCCCCCCGCCGCTGATCCCGACGCCGATCTACATGGCGCTCCTGCACCCGCTGATCCGCCGCATCGGCTCGCGCCGGCGGAGGGAGGCGCTACGACGGAACCAGGTATTCATCCCCTACTTCTCGATGCGCCTCCGCTATGACGACGCGAAGACGCGGCGCCGGCTCGGGCGGGCGAGGATCGCCGTTCCTCCGGTGGAGAGCTACTTCCACCGGCTGATCGACTTCGCCGTACGGGCCAAGTGGGGCAAGGTCGACGTCCCGCGGCACGCCGCCGCCGGCCGCACTCCCGTGGCGGTGTCTTAGTAGGCGCCACTCGCGGTCGCAAACCGTCGCGGGCCAGGTCCGCGGCTGGTTAGGCTGGCGCCGGCGCATGGAAGAGCCGCACACAGCCGAGCGCGACCTGACGAGACGCGGGCTCCTCGGCGTGGCCGCCGCGGCCGGCGCCGCGCTGGCGGCCGGCCGGCGGCCCGAGCTGGCGGAGGCGAGGAAGCGCAAGGCGAGGCGCCGCCGCCGAGCGAAGCACGTGGACGTGGTGGTCGTCGGCGCCGGTCTGGCCGGCCTGACCGCGGCTCGCGAGCTGCGCAAGAAGGGCCGGAAGGTGATCGTCGTGGAGGCCCGGGGGAGGGTGGGCGGCCGCACGTATACGAAGCACGTGCACGGCGTCGCGGTCGACGTCGGCGGCCAGTGGCTCAAGACCAAGCCCTCCGTCTACGGGCCGATCCAGGGCGAGATCTACGGGCTCGCCAAGGAGCTCGGCATCCCCACCTTCCCGACCTACTACGAGGGCAACAACGTCCTCTATCGAAACGGCCACCGGAGCACGTACGACCCGAACATCGCCCAGGAGCTGCCGCCCGACTCGACCCTCCCCGAGATCGTCACCGTCTTCGTCAAGGCCGACAACCTCGCCGCGGGCTACTCGGCCGCGGCCGGGAGCCCGAAGACCGGCCCCGGCATTCCCACCGACGACCCGTGGACCTCGCCCCGGGCGCTCGAGTTCGACGGCCAGACCGTGGAGACCTGGAAGCAGAACAACCTGACCTCGAAGGCGGCGCGCGATCTCCTCGACCTCGGGGTCGAGGCGGTGCTCGCGTGCGAGCCGCGCGACGTGTCGATGCTCTGGTTTCTCTTCTACGTCGCCTCGGCGGGCAGCCTCGAGAACCTGATCAGCACGCGGCAGGGCGCGCAGGAGAGCCGCTTCGTCGGCGGCTCGATGCAGGTCTCGCAGAGACTGGCGAAGCGGATCGGTCGCCGGCGCGTCTACCTGCAGTCGCCGGCGCGGCGGATTCGCCAGAGCAAGCGGCGCGTGAAGGTCGAGTCCGATCGCGTGACCGTGTACGCCAAGCGGGCGATCGTGGCGGTCCCGCCGGCGCTGGCCGACCAGATCGACTTTCGCCCGGGCCTGCCGGCGCTGCGCGCCCAGCTCCTCCAGCGCTTCCCGATGGGATCGGTCTTCAAGGTCCAGGCCTTCTACGACAAGCCCTTCTGGCGCGACGACAACCTCACCGGCTTCACGATCAGCGACCAGGGCCCCTGCCGGCTCACCTTCGACAACACACCGCGGGACGGCAAGCCGGGCGTGCTGCTCGGCTTCGTCGAGGGCCAGGCGGCGCGCGACCTGGTCGCCCTGCCCGCGGCCGAGCGCAAGCGGCTCGTGCTCGAGTGCTTCGCTCGCTACTTCGGCGACAAGGCCCTCCACGCGACCGACTACGTGGAGCAGAACTGGCTCGCCGAGCGCTGGTCGCGCGGCTGCTACGTCGGCTTCACCCCGCCGGGCGTGCTGACCGACTACGGGCCCGAGCTGCGGCGCCCCTTCGGCCGGATCCACTGGGCTGGGACGGAGACCGCCACGCAGTGGGCCGGCTACATGGACGGCGCCGTCCAGTCCGGCAAGCGGGCGGCCGACGAGGTGAACGCCCGCCTGTAGGTTTCCGGGGGATGACGGTCACCGTCGACCCCCACGTCGCGGTCACCTGGATCGAGCGAGTCGCGCCCGGCTCCGGGCTCGAGCGAGCGCGCGACGAGGTCGCGGTTGAGGAGCCGCTCGAGATCAGGGTCGACGGGGAGCCGCTCGCGGTGGCCATGCGGACGCCGGGCGAGGACGAGGAGCTCGCCGCCGGCTTCCTGGCGAGCGAGGGGCTGGTGGCCGGCTCCGAGGACATCGCGGCGATCGGCCCGACGGACGACCTGGCGGCCAACATCGTGGAGGTGCGGACGCGCTCCGGGCTGCGGCGCGACCCCGCGGACGAGCGCCGCTTCTACATGACCTCCTCCTGCGGCGTCTGCGGCAAGGCGGCGCTCGAGTTCGTCAAGCGCGAGTCGCCCCCGCCCGAGCCCAGTCGGCCGCTCGACCCCGAGCTGGTGCTGCGCCTTCCGGGGCAGGCGCGCGGCGACCAGGCGGGCTTCGAGCGAACCGGCGGCCTCCACGCCACGGCCCTCTTCGAGCCCGAGGGTCGGATGGTCGTCCTCCGCGAGGACGTCGGCCGCCACAACGCGATGGACAAGGCGCTGGGTGCCCTCCTGCTCGAGGGCCGCTGGCCGCTGCCGGGGCTGGTGGCCTGCCTCAGCGGCCGCGCGGGCTTCGAGCTCGTTCAGAAGGCCAGCGTGGCGGGGCTGGCCGGCGTCGTGGCCGTCGGGGCTCCCTCGAGCCTGGCTGTCGACCTGGCCGCCGAGCGGGGAATGCTTCTCTGCGGGTTCGTGCGCGGAGACTCGTTCAACGTCTATGCGGGAGCGGAGAGGCTCGCGGGCTGAGCCCATTTGACGTTTCGCCCCCCGGCGGACGGGCGAATAAGACCCCCCGTCCCCGCGCGGGAGAGAAATGGCCTCCGCCACACGCCAGCGTCAGGCTCGCGACGCATATTGCCCACACTGCCACCTGCTCATCGAGAAGCGGGTCGGTCGCCGCTGGCCGCGCGAGCCGCTGCGCTGCCCGCATTGCCGCCTGCTCGTGGGCGTGGGCCGCGCCCGGCCGACGGCGGCCGCCGAGCCCGGGGCGCGCGGCAGCGCCGCCGGGGTCTTCGCGCACGAGGCCAAGCGCTCGGGCGCCGACCAGGACGCGTCCAAGGGCGATATCACGGCGGCGATCCGCAGGGTCGCCGAGCGGCTGGGCGCCCGCCCCGAGCGGCTGCTGATGGTCGACTACCAGCAGTGCGCCACGGATGACGCCGGGCTGCCGGCGCTGAGCGACGTCTTCGCGGCCTACGGAAGCTGGAAGCGCGCCCGCCGGGCGGCCGCGAGCGACGGCTGAGCCCGCCGGGCACGTGGAATAGAGTGCCGGGCCAATGGCCGTGGTGCTCATCCTGCTGCCGTTCGTGCTGCTCGGGATAGGGGTCCTCTTCGTCGCCTTCAGCGGCGGCCCGGGAGCCGCCCGCGAGGCCTACCTGACCGGCGGCGGGGGAATGTTTCGCATCCTGATCCCGCTCCTCTACCTGGGCCTCGGGATCGCCGTCCCGGCTGCCGTGATCGCCTCGCGCGGCGACTCCGCGGGCGGGGTCGGCCACCTCGCGCAGACCCAGCCGAGCTCGAAGGAGGAGCAGGGGAAGATGCTCTTCAGGCATACGTGCGCGAGCTGCCACACCCTCGCCGCCGTGAACGCGCGCGGGGTGACCGGTCCCGACCTCGACTCGATCGGCAAGGTCACCAAGCAGCGCGTCCTCAGCGCGATCAAGATCGGCGGCACCGGCCAGAACCGCATGCCCTCGGGCCTGCTCCAGGGCAGCGACGCGGACGACGTCGCCACCTACGTCTCCAAGGTCGCCGGGCAGTAGAGGGGCCGTAGGCCCCGGTTACCGAGGCGGGGACGCCGAGGCTGATCATCAGGACGCGGGCATGGATGCCCGCGGTGCTAGACACCCTGGAGTTTGCGGGGTCTTTCCGTCCGATGGCTCGGCTTCCCTGGTAGCATGCCGCCCGTCCATCCAGCCGAAGCTCCTCGGGAAAAGAGGGGCGCGGGGGAACCGAAGGCCGGACGGCCCGGGGCGAATCGCCGTGATCCTTTTCGGCGTAGCGCGACTCTTTCGGCGCGAGCCCGTCAGCTAACCCCGCAGGCCAGAAGAAAGAGGACCGATGCAGACCTCGGGTGCCCGCGCGCTGCGGGAGGATGACCAGCTGATCACCGGACGTACCGGGCGCTTCGAGCGTGCTCCGGGCCGCTTCGAGCGCCCGCCGGGAGAGCGGCGAACCGTCACGATCACGGGCCACCCGGATCCCCTGCCGCCGCGCAGGCGCAGGTCGCCCACTCAGGAGCAGCTCGTGGCCCGGCCTGACCGCGTGGCGCTGTGGGCCTTCCTGCTCGGCCTGTTCCTCGTGCTCGTGGCGGCCGCCACCGCCAACGCCGCGCCCTTCTAGACGCATCCGGACGGGCCGTTCCTGCGTATCTCCTAAGGAGCGCTTGCCGCTCCTTTTTTCCTATACTCACTATCCATAAGCGACCCGCAGGAAGTGAAGCCCCCCGATGAAGACGAAAGAGAGCAGGTTCCAGGTCCACGACGAGTTGACGGCTCCCGAGCGCAGCCTTCCCGTGCTCAAGGGCGCGCTGGCCGGAGGAGGTCAGCTTTCGAACTTCATCGGCGTGCTGGCGGGGTCGCCCGCGACCCTGCGCGCCTACGCGCGCTTCCGCTCGGAGCTCCGCCACGGGGTCCTGCCCTGGGCGACGCAGCAGCGGATCGCCCTGGCGGTCGCTGAGTACCAGCAGAGCGAATACGCGCTGTCCACGCTCCAGCGGACCGCCCGCGAGGCGGGCCTCGGGCTGGACGAGATCGCCCTGTCGCGGGAGTTCGACTCCCACGACGAGCGTGAGGCGTCGCTGCTGCGCTTCGTGAAGGCCCTGCTCGAGAGCGAGGGCCCGCCGCCGCTCCACGTCCAGGAGGAGGCCCGCGAAGCGGGGTGGAGCGACGAGCAGATCCTCGAGACGGTCGCTCACGTGGCCCTCTCGAGCTTCGGCAACCTGGTCACGCGAGCCGGCGACGTACCGTTCGACGGCTCCGGCGAGGAATCCCGGCTGGCGCAGGCGGCCTAGCTGCCGGAGGGTCTACGATGGTGATCATGGTCGCCGGCTCGGCAACCGAGACCAGGCCAGGGACGGCCCCTACCGGAGACCGCGAGCCGTGTTGCTCGCTCTACCACCGGGCCGTCGAGCTGGTCGGCAAGCGCTGGACCGGCGCCATCCTCCTGGTGCTGATGGACGGCCCCCTCCGCTTCTCGGAGATACGGCAGCTCGTCCCTGACCTCTCCGACCGCCTGCTCTCCGAGCGGCTCAAGGAGCTCGAGGCCGAGGCCATCGTCGAGCGGACGGTGATCGACGACATCCCGGTCCGCGTGGAGTACGCGCTCACGGACAAGGGCAACGCGCTCCAGCCCGCCGTCCGCGCGCTCAAGAGCTGGGCAAACGCCTGGCTGTAGGGTTCCGGCCTTCGTCGCCCCGAAGACCGGAGGAACCCCATGCCAGACCAGCCCAAGTCGGCTGACGACGTCAAGTCGATCGTCGAGGAGCGCAACATCCGCTTCGTGCGGTTCTGGTTCACGGACATCCTCGGCCAGCTGAAGAGCTTCTCGATCAACGCCGCCGAGCTGGACGACGCCTTCGAGGGCGGGATGGGGTTCGACGGCTCCTCGATCACCGGCTTCAACGCGATCGAGGAGTCGGACATGATCGCGATGCCGGACGTCTCGACCTTCGCCGTGCTGCCATGGCGGCCGGAGGAACAGGGGGTGGCGCGCATGTTCTGCGACGTCGTCACCCCCAGCCGGGAGCCGTACGAGGGCGACCCGCGCCACGTGCTGCGGCGGGCGCTCGACCGCGCCGCCGAGATGGGCTTCGACCAGTTCTACGTCGGACCCGAGCTCGAGTACTTCTACTTCCGCTCCGCGCGGCCGGAGGGCGGCGGCGCGCCGGAGATCCTCGACGAGGGCGGCTACTTCGACCTGACCACGCTCGATGCCGGCTCCGATGTGCGGCGCGAGACCGTGCTGGCGCTCGAGCGGCTCGGGATCCACGTGGAGTACACGCACCACGAGGTCGGCCCGTCCCAGCACGAGATCGACATGCGCTTCAAGAACGGCCTCGAGATGGCGGACGACACCATGACCTACCGGATCACGGTCAAGGAGTACGCCATGAAGTACGGCTGGCACGCGACCTTCATGCCCAAGCCGCTGTTCGGGGAGAACGGCTCCGGCATGCACACGCACCAGTCGCTCTTCAAGGACGGCCGCAACGCCTTCTTCGACGAGAACGACCAGTACTTCCTCTCTGACACCGGCAAGCAGTTCATCGCCGGCCAGCTGAAGCACGCGCGCGAGATCACCTCGGTGTTCGCGCAGTGGGTCAACTCCTACAAGCGGCTCGTCCCGGGCTACGAGGCGCCGGTCTACTGCGCCTGGTCACGCCGCAACCGCTCGGCGCTCGTGCGGGTGCCGCTCTACCACCCCGGCAAGGAGCAGGCCACCCGCGCCGAGATCCGCTGCCCGGACCCCGCCTGCAACCCCTACCTCACCTTCGCGGCGCTCCTGATGGCCGGGCTGGAGGGGATCGAGAAGGGCTACGAGCTGCCCGAGCCGATGGAGAAGAACCTGTACCACATCAGCCCCGAGGACCGGAAGCGGCTCGGGATCGAGCAGCTTCCG
>JBJMLJ010000267.1:0-4030 GCA_045805365.1 Thermoleophilaceae bacterium | reverse complement strand
CTGGACCCAGAGGAACGTCCGCACGGTGTGCAGGCGGCCCATCGCCCGGCGCGGCACCCAGCCGGTGTGGTTGTTGGGCCGCATCGGCAGGCGGATCTTCAGCCAGACCGCCCCGTTCGCCTTCTCCAGCTTGCGCAGCACGAGGGCGAGCTCGGGGGTTCCATCGTTCGTATAGGTCCGGAGGCGCTTCATCCGCCGGGAATGGCCGCTCGGCCTGCGCCGGGCGGTGACCGGCTGGGCGACGAACGCCCACCTCGAGAGCGTTCGCTCGTTCGACAGCACGAGGTTCCGCGTGTGCCGCTTCGGCGGCCGCTGGCCGCCCGAGCTGCCCCCTGAGGCCGGCGGCGGTGGAGCGGGCGCCGGGGCCGGCGCGGGCGCCGGCGCCGGCGACGGAAAGAGCCCCTCGGCGGCCGCGCTCCGAAGCTCTGTGAGATCTGGCAGAAGCGGTGACGCTCCGGCGCCCTGAGGCGCCGCGCAGAGCACGCCCAGCACCAACACCGGCGCGAGCCGGACGATGTTCCGCGAGCGAGTCATTCTGCGCCGCCCCCACGGTAGCGTCGCAGGTCACCATGCGGGGCTTGCCGACCAGCCGAAGGGTGCATTAGGGTCGTCTCGAATGTAACCGAGCCTCGCGGGCGCCCCAGCCCCGCAGGGAGGTAAAAATTGTTTGCACTGACTCGCAGGAAGCTTGGTGCTGCCTTCGTCGTCGGACTCGCCGCCGTGACTGCGGTGTACTCCGTGGCGCCCGCCGAAGGCGCGAAGAAGGGATCGTGCTCACCCCTCGACCTGGCCTTCGTCCTGGACAACACAGGCAGCATGGGCGGAGCGATCGACAACATCAAGAAGGGCCTCAACAAGATCGTGAATGAGGCCAACACGGTGTCGGGCGGCAACGTCCGCTACGGGCTCGTGACGTTCCCCGAGGACAACGTGGTGGTCAACACGGTGTTCGCGGACCACAACGAGTCCGCGGTGAAGTCCTCGATCAACTCGACCTTCGCCGGCGGCGGCGGCAACACGCCCGAGTCCTCGGACGAGGCTCTCGAGACCGTCGTGCTCGGCCGCAAGGCCAGCGATGTCCCGCCCGGCAAGCAGACGGGCGACTTCCAGCCGCCCTACCGGTCGAGCGCACAGAAGATCGCGATCGTGATCACGGACGCTCCTCCGGGCGCGTTCGACGACGACTACGACGCGACGGCCAAGGCCCATTACAAGCAGGTCGCCAAGGAGGCCAAGGCACGGCACATCCGCGTCACCTCGGTTTGGGTCGGCGGCTCGCCCAAGGGGAGCGGCGACCCGGACGCGAAGCCCGCGCTTCAGGACTACGCGAAGACGACGGGCGGCGAGTTCCGGACCACCCAGGCCGACGGGACCGGGGCTTCGGCCGCGATTCGCGCCTCGATCGCCAGCTGCGGCGGCAAGAAGAAGAAGCGGAAGCGGCTGAAGGTCAGGGGCACCCCGCACACGCTGACGGCCGGCAAGAGCAGCTGCGTCAGCTTCCGGGTGACCAGCGGCGGCAAGGCCGCGAAGGGCGTGCGGGTCCGGTTCGCCGGCCATAGCGCCAAGACGAACAGCAAGGGGCGCGCACGGATTTGCGTGCGCTTCTCCAGCGCGGGCTGCCGAGGGGTGAGGGCCACCAAGAGAGGCTCACTCCCCGGACGTACCCGCGTATGCGTGGCGGCCGCGCCGCGCTTCACGGGCTAGACGGAAGCCGAAGCCCGTACGGGAATCGGAGAGGCCCGGCCGAAAGGCCGGGCCTCTCGACGTTAAGGCCGTGCAAACGCGCCGCCGTGCCGGTTTTCCGCCCATTGGTACGAATAGACTGCCTTTCGGGCGGCGTCGGGGAAAGGAGAACCCGAGGGACGTGGCCCGCCCCGTCGGACTCGCAAACGCCGACCCAACGACTGCGATCGGGCGCACGACCCGCGTTCTGCTGGTCGAGGACAACCGCGACTACGCGCGGCTCATCCAGGTGATGCTTCCGCGCGCCTGGCCCGAGCGGCTCGACGTGGAGCACGTCGAGAGCCTGGCCGCCGCCGGCCAGCAGCTCGCCGCCGTCACGCCCGACTGCGTCCTGCTCGACCTGGCGCTGGCCGACGCCCGCGGCCTCGAGGCGCTGATGCGCATCCGGACGATCGCCCCCGGGGTGCCCGTCGTCGTCCTCACCGGCATCGACGACGAGGCGGTGGCCGTCGAGGCGGTGCAGGAGGGCGCCCAGGACTACCTCGTGAAGGGACGCTCCGACGGCAGCTTGATCGCCCGCTCGATCCGCTACGCGATCGAGCGCAAGGGCGCCCAGCTGGAGCTCGCACATCAGGCCCTGCACGACGCGCTCACCGGCCTGCCGAACCGGACCCTGTTCCTGGATCGGCTCGAGCTGGCGCTGATCCGGGGCCGGCGCAGGCCGGCGCGGATCGCGGTGCTCTTCCTCGACCTCGATGCGTTCAAGCTCGTCAACGACAGCCTCGGCCACGACGCGGGCGACCAGCTGCTGGTCGAGCTGGCCGGACGGCTGCGGACAGTGGTACGGCCGAGCGACACGGTCGCCCGCTTCGGCGGCGACGAGTTCACCATCCTCTGCGATCAGCTGGCCTCGGAGTACGACGCCGTCTCGATCGCGACCCGGGTGGCGGAGGAGATCGGCGATCCGCTGGCCATCGACGGCCGCGAGGTGTTCGTCACGGCGAGCGTCGGGATCGCATACGCGGACGGCGCCTGTGCGGACCCGACCACCCTCATGCGCAACGCGGACGCGGCGATGTACCGGGCCAAGGAACGCGGCGGCGCCCGCTACGAGGTGTTCGACGAGGCGCTCCAGGCACGTGCGCTGAAGCGGCTCGAGACGCAGTCGGCGCTCCACCGCGCCCTGGGCCGTGACGAGCTTCGGCTCCACTACCAGCCGCAGGTCGAGCTGGACACGAGCCACGTCGTCGGCGTGGAGGCGCTCGTGCGCTGGAAGCATCCCGAGCGCGGGCTGCTCGACGCGTGCGAGTTCATCGAGCTCGCAGAGGAGAGCGGCCTCATCGACGCCATCGGCGAGTGGACCCTGCAGCGCGCCTGCGAGCAGCTGCGGAGCTGGGACAAGGCCTTCGGGGACGATGCCCCGCGAATGGCGGTGAACCTCTCCGCCCGCGAGCTCGGGGAGGACCACATGGCCGAGCGGCTCGCCGATGCGCTCCGCGAGAGCGGCGCCAACCCCGCGCACCTGTGCATCGAGATCACCGAACGAGGCGTCGTCGAGGAGCCGGAGCGCGCGGCGGAGCGCCTGGGCCGCCTGAAGCGGCTCGGCGTCCGGCTGGCGATCGACGACTTCGGCACCGGCCACGCATCATTGGGCTACCTGGACCGCTTCCCGATCGACGTCCTGAAGATCGACCGCTCGTTCCTCGAGCGGCTCGGGCCGGAGCCCGGCAGCAGGCGGCTGGTTGCCGCGATCCTGAGCCTGGCGGGGGCGCTCGAGCTCGAGGCCGTCGCGGAGGGCGTCGAGCGTCCGGACCAGGTCGACGCGCTGATCTCCCTCGGCTGCCGCCTCGGCCAGGGCTTCCGCTTCGCCCCGGCGCTGTCGGCGCGAGAGCTCGAGGGAAGGCTCAGCGAGCGTCCGTCGCGGTGAGGGTGCCGCGAGCTATCGCCCTGGCGGCGACCGCGGAGCGCACCTGGTCGGCCGAGGCGCCGCCGCCGAGGCCGATCGCCTTGTCGAGCGCGTAGAGCGCGAACACATAGTGGTGGGTGCCCTGGCCCTTGGGCGGGCAGGGGCCGCCCCAGGCCCGCATGCCGAAGCCGTTCCTCGTCTGGACCGCTCCGGGCGGGACGCTCCCCTCGCCCAAGGACGTGGTTCCGGCCGGGATCGCGAGCAGGCTCCAGTGCACGAAGCGGCCGGCGTCCGGGTCCTCCACGAGCAGCGCGAGCTGGCGCGCGCCGTGCGGCACGCCGGACCAGCGCAGCGGCGGCGACACGCCGGCGCCGTCGCAGGTGTAGCGCCTGGGTATCGAGCGGCCGGCGGCGAAGGCGGGACTCTCGAGCCGGATCGAGG
>JBJMLJ010000266.1:0-2746 GCA_045805365.1 Thermoleophilaceae bacterium | reverse complement strand
GGGCTGGCGGGTGCCGATCGTCAAGACCGAGGCGTCGCGTGGGGAGGGAATCGAGGAGCTCGTCGAGAAGATGGCCGAGCACCGAGCCCACATCGAGAAGGAGGGCACGCTCGCCGAGCGCCGCCGCCGCAACCTGATGAACGAGGTCCTCGCCCTGGCGGGCTCGCGCCTCCGCCGCGAGCTCGAGGCGCAGGCCCGCGACGACCCCGAGGTGCAGGAGATGCTCGACGAGGTCGTGGCCCGCCGGCTCGACCCCGCCAGCGCAGCCGCCAAGCTGCTCGAGCGGGGTTAGAGTCGGCGCATGAGCGCCCCGCGCAGCTATCGCTTCCTCGAGGGGGAGCCGGTGCCGGACGCGCTGCGGCGGATCGCCCATGGTCGCATCGATCACGCAGTCGCCGAGCTTCGAGGGGAGACCGACGGCTCGCCCGCCGACGCCGTGCACGAGGCGCGCAAGGACATGAAGAAGCTGCGCGCGCTGCTGCGGCTGGCCCGGGACGAGCTCGGCGAGGACGTTTACCGGCGCGAGAACGAGTGCTTCCGCGACGCCGCCCGGCGGCTCTCGGGAGTTCGCGACGCCGACGTGATGCTTGACACGCTGGGGTCGCTGGGGCGCCCGTTCCCCGCGCTGCGCGACGCGCTGAAGGCGCACCGGCGGGGGGAGCGCAGTGTCGCCGACGCGGAGGGCGTGGTCGCGGTGCTCACCGACGCGCGCGCTCGCGTCGACGTATGGCCGCTCCGGCGCGACGATTTCGGGGCCATGGAGGGCGGCCTGCGGCGCATCTACCGTCGCGGCCGGCGCGCCATCGAGGCCGTGGAGGAGCAGCCGGCGACCGAGGACCTGCACGAATGGCGCAAGCGGGAGAAGGACCTCTGGCACCACCTGACGCTCTTCCGCGAGAGCTGGCCCGAGCTCTTGAAGACGACCGCCGACGAGGCTCACGCCCTGTCCGACCGCCTCGGCGACGATCACGACCTCGCCGTTCTCCAGGAGTGGACCCAGGAGAACGTCGGGCCGCTGGTTGGCTTCGACGACGCGGTCGAGGAGCGGCGCCTGGAGCTCCAGCACGACGCCCTGCACCTGGGGCGGCGACTCTATGCCGAGCGGCCGGGCGCGTTCGTGGCCCGGCTACGCGGCTACTGGGAGGCCTGGAGCCCGGCGCAGTCGGAGCAGAGCCCGGTAACGACGAGCTCCGCCGCTGCCGGCTGAAAGCCCGCCCGGCGCGCCTTGCGCAGCGCGGCGGCGGTGTCGAGCTCGACGTCGACGTCCTCGACCTTCCCGCAGCTGCCGCAGACCAGGTGGTGGTGGGGATCGCGGCGGGGGTCGTACAGGGTGGCGCCGCCGCGGGCGCTCAGACGGCGCACGATGCCCAGCCGCTCGAACAGCTCCAGCGTCGAGTAGACGGTGGGGAGAGAGGTGCCCGGGAGCGAGTCGCCGACCCGTGCGAGGACCTCCTCGGCGCTGGCGTGACGGTCGAGCTCCAGCAGGGCTCTGTGGATGAGCAGCCGCTGGGGCGTGACCCGCTGGCCGCGGGAGTGCAGCTCCTCGCGGAGGTGGCGGTCGGATGTCTCGGAAGCGGGCATTAGGTGAACCTTATTTTAAACGATTCTCTATAGTAACGACGCATGACTAAGACTCCGCTTGCAACCTGGCGGGAGGCGAGCGAGCAGGAGCGGGTGCTCCAGTTCGTGCAGCCGGGGCTGATCGGGCTCATCGACGGAACCGTCTCGACGCTCGCGCCGATCTTCGCCTCCGCCTACATCGCCGGCTCGCGGGCGGCGCTGCTCGTCGGGCTGGCCTCGGCGCTCGGCGCGGGCATCAGCATGGGGCTCTCCGAAGGGCTGTCGGACGACGGCAGCCTGACCGGGCGCGGCGGTTCGCTCGTCCGCGGCCTGATCACGGGGATCGCGACCTTCGTGGGCGGCACCGGCCACGCGCTGCCGTTCCTCATCTCGGACGTGAACAAGGCGCTGCCGGTGGCCTACGCGGTGGTGGCGGTCGAGCTTCTGGCGATCGCCTGGGTCCGCCGCCGCTGGCTCGACGTGTCGCTGGCGCGGTCGCTCATCCAGGTGACGATCGGCGGGGCGACTGTGGCGGCGGTCGGCGTCGCCATCGGCTCGGCTTAGGGTTCCCTAACATGCCGGCCCGGATGGCGGGCAAGGTCGAGATCTGGGCCGCGCGGCTCTGGAACGTCTGCAACGAGGGCCGGCCCTTCTCGATCGTCTATCCGCTGATCGTCCTGCTGGTGCTCGACCCCCGGCCGCTCGCGCTCGCCGGCGCCCTCGCCTTCGCGGCCGCGCTCGCCCCGTTCCCCTTCGCGCTGCGCGGCCGGGCGCTGCTCTGGCTCGCGGCGGCGGCGTCGATCCCGCTGCTCGAGCCCTGGTGCGAGCCCGGCCTCCTCGCCTCGGCGCTCCTGGGCTACCTCGCCTTTACGGTCCTGCTCTGGGGGACGGTCTACTACCGCCTCCGCACGGGCGCGCCGTGGACGAACTTTCTGCGCTTCTGGCGGCTCGTGCTCAGCAACAGCGATCCGACGAGCGGGAACGCGGCCGAGCAGGTGCCGAAGTTCTTGATGGCGCTGAGCGCCGGGTCGCTGGTCGCTAGCCGCTGGTCGCCGGGGAACCTGACTCGAGTCGGAGTGGCGGCGGCAATCGCGGTGGCGCTGGGCGCGATTGCGGCGCGCAGCTTCCGCCGGCGACTCCCGACCTACCCCGCCGTTCGTGACTCCAAGCGCCTAGCTCCCAGCTC
>JBJMLJ010000265.1:0-2589 GCA_045805365.1 Thermoleophilaceae bacterium | reverse complement strand
GAACGCCGACCTGCTCGTGCTGCTCACCGACACCGCCGGGCTCCACACGGCCGATCCGAGCGCCGACCCCCGCGCGGAGCTGGTGCCCGAGGTGAGCGACTTCGAGCAGCTCGAGGGCTACGACATCGGCGTCTCCAGCTCGCCGCTCGGCTCCGGGGGCATGCGCTCGAAGGTCGTGGCCGCCGAGATGGCCACGGCGGCCGGCATCCCGGCCGTGATCACGAGCGGCATCGAGCGGGACGCCGTCGCTCGGGCGCTCGCGGGCGAGCCCTCGGGCACCCGCTTCCAGCCTCAGAGCGGGCGCGTGTCGAGCTTCAAGCTCTGGCTCAAGTACGCGAAGCCCACCCACGGGCGGCTCACCGTCGACGAGGGCGCCGAGCGGGCGCTCCGCGAGCGCGGGACGAGCCTGCTTCCCGTGGGCGTCGTGGAGGTGGAGGGCGAGTTCAACGCCGGCGACGCCGTCGAGGTCCGCTCCGACGGCCGCGTCATCGGCAAGGGGATCGTCAACTACTCAGCCGAGGAGCTGCGCCAGATCAAGGGCCTCAAGTCGTCCCAGGTGCGCGAGCTGCTGCCCCGGGCGACGGAGGAAGCGGTCCACCGCGACTACTTCGTGCTGGACTGAGCACCCTCCTCAAGCGCGGTGCCGAGTTCGGTGCGCCAGGAGAGCCGAAGACCACACCAAGCGCTTTCCTGCGCGCTTGGAGATCGGCTAGTCGGTCGGCTCGTTGTCCTCCCAGGGGTGGCGGATCAGCAGGCCGCCGTCCACGACATAGACCGCCCCGGTCACGTAGCTCGCCTCGTCGCTTGCCAGGAAGGCGACGACCGAGGCGACCTCGTCCGGCCGCCCGCCCCGCCGCAGGGGGACGGGAGCGTAGACGGGGTGTGCGCCGGTGCGCGTTCGCCGCTCGTCGCCCGTGATGTCGATGGCGCCGGGAGCCACGGCGTTGACTCGGATGCCGCGCTCGCCGAGCTCGGCGGCAGCCTGGCGGGTGAGCATCACGAGCGCGCCCTTGCTGGTCGCGTAGGCGGTCGCACCCCTGAGCGCCACGAGCGAGTGGACGCTGGCGACGTTGACGATGGCGGAGCCAGGCTTCATCCCGGATGCCGCGGCGCGCGTGGTCAGCATCGGCCCGGTCGCGTTGACGGCCAGGGTGTGCTCCCAGCTGGAAGGGTCGATCTCGAGCAGGCCCTGACGGCTCTGGTCGGCTGCGTTGTTGACGAGGACGTCGACGGGGCCGGTCCGCTCCAGCATCGACTCGACCTGAGCCTCGTCGCTCACGTCTGCCTCGGCAGCGTAGCCGCCGATCTCCCTTGCCAGCCGCTCCGCTTCGGCGAGGTCCTCCACAGCATTGACCCACACGACGGCGCCCTCCTCGGCGAGGCGGCGCGAGATCGCAGCCCCGATCCCCCGCTGGGCGCCCGTGACGAGCGCGACCTTGCCGCGAAGCCCCTCCACGGCTGGGCGACGATAGCGCCGCTAGGCGGCTTTGTCCTTCGCCGCCGGTCCCGCCTCCACGTAGACGTCGGTCGGGCCGAGCTCGACCCCGCACTTCGAGCAGTGGAGGCGCTGGTCGATCTCGCCGCCACAGTCCTTGTGCAGGACCATGCGGGGATGGCGCTCGGGATACAGGTAGGTGTCGCCCCACTTCATCATCGTCATCATCGCCGGCCAGAGCTCCACGCCCTTGCGCGTGAGCCTGTACTCGTAGCGCTCCGGCCTCTCCTGGTAGAGCTGCCGGCGCAGGATTCCCTCATCGACGAGCCGGTTGAGCCGGTCGGTCAGCACGTTGCGCGCCACCCCGAGGCTCTTCTGGAAATCCTCGAAGCGGTGGACGCCGAGGAAGGCGTCGCGGATCACGAGCAGCGTCCAGCGATCGCCGATCACCTCGAGCGTGCGGGCGATAGAGCACAGCTGGTTGTCGTACGTGCGGGGCAGCACTCCTCCAACCGAGTGTAGCGCGGTCTGGTTGCATGACGCAACCTACCCTGGTAGGGTGCGTTGCGTCAAGCAACTTTAGGCCCGGGAGACTCCATGGAACGCCGCTGGAAGGTCCTCATCGTTGCCGCCGTCGCCGTCTTCATGGGCTTCCTCGACGTGACGATCGTCAACGTCGCCTTCCCCGACATCCAGCGCAGCTTCTCGGACTCGAGTCGCGCCGACCTGTCCTGGGTGCTGAACGCCTACAACGTCGTCTTCGCCGCGCTGCTCGTCCCCGCCGGTCGGCTCGCCGACATCGTCGGGCGCAAGCGCATGTTCATGCTGGGCATCGTGGTCTTCCTGGCGGCCTCGGCCGCCTGCGGCCTGGCCGGATCTGCCGAGACGCTGATCGCGGCCCGGATCCTCCAGGCGGTGGGCGGCGCGATCCTGGTGCCCACCTCGCTGGCTCTCCTGCTGCCCGAGTTCCCGGCTTCCCAGCGGGCCACCGCCACCTCGATCTGGACCGCCACGGGCGCGGTCGCGGCTGCGGTCGGCCCGTCGCTCGGCGGCGTGCTCGTCGACAGTGCCAGCTGGCGCTGGGTCTTCTTCGTGAACATCCCGATCGGCCTCGCGGCGCTCGTTCCCGCGAGGCGGATCCTGCGCGAGCACCG
>JBJMLJ010000264.1:0-6456 GCA_045805365.1 Thermoleophilaceae bacterium | reverse complement strand
CGAGCTCGGGCTGGAGCGGGTCGCGCTCGTCCTGCACGACTGGGGCGGGCTGATCGGCTGCTGGTGGGCCTGCGAGCACCCGGACGCCGTCAGCCACATGGTGCTCAGCGCCACGGGCTTCTTCCCCGACGGCCGCTGGCACGGCGTGGCGGAGGCGGCGCGGACGCCGGGCACGGGCGAGGAGATGATGGACGGGATGACCAAGGAGGGCTTCACCGCCCTCCTGCGCCAGAACGGCTCCGGCTTCGACGACGACTCGATCGACGAGTACTGGAAGTGCTTCGGCGACGAGGACCGGCGCCGCGGCCAGCTCGAGTTCTGGCGCTCGGCGGACTTCCCCAAGCTCGAGCGCTTCGACGGCAAGCTCGCTGAGCTCGGCGTTCCCACGCTGATCCTCTGGGGCGAGACCGACCCCTTCGCGTTCGTTCCGAGCGCGCACCGCTTCCACCAGGAGATCCCGGACTCGAAGCTCGTGATCGTGGACGGCGCCGGGCACTTCGTCTTCGAGGACGCGCCGGAGCGCACCTCGAGCGACGTGGCGGACTTCCTCGGCAGGGCTTAGTGCTGCGGTGCTGGCCGGGCCAACGCCCCGGCTGCGCTCCTCGCTAGGCGCGCGCGGCCGACTGAAGCGGCGCGGCAAAGCCGTCGAGGCCCATGTCCTCAGGCCGCGCCGGCCGGGCGAAGTAGAAGCCCTGCGCGTAGGGGCAGCCGAGCTTGCGGATCTGGTCGAGCTGGTCCTCGGTCTCGATCCCCTCTGCCACGGCGGCCATTCCCATCTCGTCGGCGAGCGAGACCACGGCCGCGACGATCGCCCGGTCCTCGGCGCTGCTCTCGAGGCCGCTGACGAAGGCCCTATCGAGCTTGACGACGTCGAGCGGCAGCTCGCGGAAGTAGCTCAGCGAGGTCGCACCCTTGCCGAAGTCGTCCAGGGCGATATGCACACCGAGCGCGCGGAGCTCGCGAAGCGTGCGCGCCACCTGCTCCGGGTCCTGGGTGAAGCTCGCCTCGAGCAGCTCGATCGACAGCGAGTCGAGCGGCAGGCCCGCCATGAGCGCCGCGGCCTGCACGTCGTCGACGAAGTGGGGCTGGGCGAGCTGCGTCGGGGACACGTTGACGCTGACCGGTAGCCGGCGACCGTCGCGGCGCCAGGCCGCGGCCTGCCGGCAGGCCTCGCGCAGGACCCAGTCGCCGATCGACAGGATCAGGCCGTTCTCCTCGGCCAGGGGAAGGAAGTCGGCGGGCGGGACGTCCCCCCGGGTGGTGTTGTTCCAGCGGAGCAGCGCCTCGCAGCCGACCATTCCCCCGTCGCCGACGGACACCAGCGGCTGGTAGACGAGGTAGAGCTCGCCGCGCTCCACGGCGTGGCGAAGCTCGCTCGCCAGGCGCACGCGGTCGGCCGCCTCCTCGCGCGCGAGGTCGTCGAACAGGTCGTAGCGGTCGCGGCCGGCCGCCTTTGCGCGGTACATCGCCATGTCGGCCTCGCGCAGGAGCTCCTCCGGCGAGGTCTCGGCGCCCGACGCGGCGAGCGTCAGGCCGACGCTGGCGCTGAGCCGCACGTCCTCGCCCTCGACCTCGAACGGCGGCTCGAAGGCGAGCACCAGCCGCTCGGCCAGCACGAGGGCATCCTCGCGGTCGGGGAGGTCCTCCGCGAGCACGACGAACTCGTCGCCCCCGAGTCGCGCCACCGTGTCCATCTCGCGGACCGCGCGCTCGAGGCGGCGGGCGGCCTCGATGAGAAGGCGGTCGCCGACGTCGTGGCCCAGCGTGTCGTTGGCCACCTTGAAGCGGTCGAGGTCGACGAACAGCACGCCCAGCTGAGCGCGGCTCCGCCGCTGCCGGCGCAGCCCGTGCGCCAGCCGGTCCATCAGGACGAGCCGGTTGGGGACCCCGGTCAGCGGGTCGCTCAGGGCCCGCTGCTCGACCTCCTTGCGCTCGCTGACGTCCTTGGCGACCGTGTACCAGGTGACGCCGTCCGAGCGCGCGCTCCAGAGCAGCCAGCGGTAGCCCCCGTCCCGTGTGCGGTAGCGGTTCTCGAAGTTGACGACGTCGTCCGTCGGCTCCCCGGGCTTCGGCGCGAGCGACATCGTGACCTCGAAGTCGTCCGGGTGGAGAAGGTCGACGGCGCGCGTTCCGTGCAGCTCCTCGCGCTTCCAGCCGAGCACGCGCTCCCAGGCGGGGTTGACGTACTGGAAGCAGCCGTCGCGGCCGATCGTGGCCAGCAGGTCGTTGGACAGCTCGAAGAGCCGCCTGATCTCGCCGTCCGGGCTGCCGAGCCCCCTGGCCACCCCTCCGCCATCGTCAAACGTGGGAGTCCCTGACATCGAACATCTGTCCGTTTCGCTGCCAGAATCCTCCTGTGGAGCGGCTCTTCGATCTTGAGGACGAGCCTCGGGGGCGCACCGGAGTGCCCGTCCCCGAGCAGCCGCTGGCGGCGCGCATGCGGCCCCGCTCGCTCGGGGAGTTCGTCGGTCAGGAGCACCTGCTCGGGCGCGGCTCGGCCCTGCGCACGGCGATCGAGGAGGGCCGGCCCCACTCGATGATCCTCTACGGGCCGCCCGGCAGCGGCAAGACCACGCTGGCGCGCATGCTCGCCGTGGGCGCGCGCGCCGCCTTCGAGGAGGCCTCCGCGGTCAGCGCGGGCCGCCAGGAGGTCCGCGACGTCCTCGAGCGGGCGCAGCACCGGCGCAGCACGAACGGCGAGCCGACGGTGTTCTTCCTCGACGAGATCCACCGCTTCAACAAGGCGCAGCAGGACACGCTGCTGCCGGCGGTCGAGGAGGGGCTCGTCGTCCTGATCGGGGCCACGACGGAGAACCCCTTCTTCGAGGTCAACTCCGCGCTTCTGTCCCGCTGCCGCATCTACGAGCTCAGACAGCTCGGCGACGACCAGGTGCTGGCGCTGCTGCGGCGCTCGCTCGGCGACGAGCGCGGGATCGCCGGCGCGCCAAAGGTGGAGGACGACGCACTCGAGTTCCTCGCCGCCCGCTCCGGCGGCGACGCCCGCATAGCGCTGGCCGCGCTCGAGCTCGCCTGCGACACGGTCGGGGACGGCGCGGTCACGGTCCGCGTGGCCGAGGACGCGCTGCAGCGCAAGGCCGTCCTCTACGACAAGGGCGGCGACCTCCACTACGACACGATCTCGGCCTGGATCAAGGCCACGCGCGGCTCCGACCCCGATGCCTCCCTGCTCTACCTGGCGGCGATGCTCGAGGGCGGCGAGGACCCGCGCTTCATCGCCCGGCGCATGGTGATCTTCGCGAGCGAGGACATCGGCAACGCCGACCCCCGCGCGCTCCAGGTCGCGGTCGCCGCCGCGCACGCCGTGGAGCACGTCGGCCTGCCGGAGTGCGCCCTGAACCTCTCCCAGGCGGCGATCTACCTGGCGCTGGCCCCCAAGTCGAACGCCGCGATCAAGTCGCTCGGCCGCGCCCGCGCCTGGGTGCGCGAGCACGGCGCGCCCGACATCCCCTCCTATCTGCGCGACGCCCATTACCCCGGCGCCAAGGCACTCGGCCGCGGCGAGGGCTACGAGTACCCGCACGGCCTCCCGGAGGGGGTCTCCGAGCAGGAGCTCCTGCCGCCCGAGGCCGCCGGAGAGCGGTTCCTGGAGCTGTCCGAGCACGGCGAGGAGGGGGAGCTGGCCGAGCGGCTGCGGCGCGTTCGCGAGGCTCGTAACAAGTAGTCCGGGCGCGTCTGTCAGCCTTCAAGGCATGGCGGAAGCGCGGATCACGGATCCGGGCGCTCTGCTCGCGACGACCCACGTCGCCGACGGCGGCCTCCGCGTGCGGCTGCGCCTGGCACGGCCCAGTGACGGCCCGCGGGTACGGGAGTTCCTGCAGGGCGGCTCGGGCGAGCCGGCCCCGGACACGCTCGTCCGGCGGTTCGTCTTCGGGAACCCGCGCGAGCGGCTGGTCGTGGCGGCCACGGCGCCCCTGGACGGCAGCGAGGAGATCGTCGGCCTGGCCGACGTCGCCTTCGACCGCACCGCCGTGGGCGACCTGGGCGTCGTCGTCGACGAGCACGCCCGGAACCGGGGCGTGGGCAAGCTGCTGACGGAGGCGGTCGCCTCGCTGGCGATCCAGCACGGCGTGAACCGGCTCCGCGGCGAGCTGCCGCAGTCCGAGGGCCCTGTCCGGCGCCTGATGGAGCGGCTGGGTCACACGGTCGAGATCGTGGAGGATGGGGCACGCGTGCTCTACACCCGCCTCCCGGACGCCGGCTACCGCGCCGCTTGAGCCAGGACGCCACAGCCCCGGCCACCGGGTTGCTCGAGTCGTTCAGCCCGATCGACGGCGAGCGCGTCGGCGCCGTTCCCGTCACCCGCCCCGAGGACGTGCAGGCGATCGTCGACGACGTCGCCGAGGTGCAGCCGTTCTGGGCGCATCTGCCGCTGGTGGACCGCGCCCGCTACATGCGCCGCGCGGCCCAGGTGATCATCGACAACCTCGACGAGCTGAGCGAGCTCCTGACGCGCGAGCAGGGCAAGCCGCGCAACGAGTCGTTCTCGATGGAGCTCGTCCCCACCATCGACTCGCTGCGCTGGATCGCGGAGGGCGGCCAGCGGATCCTGGCCGACGAGAAGGTCTCGATGCCGCTCTTCGTGCGCCAGAAGAGCGCCCACTTCGCCTACGAGCCGCTCGGCGTCGTGGGCGTCATCGCGCCCTGGAACTACCCCTGGTCGATCCCCTTCGGCGAGGTCGCGATCGCGCTGATGGCCGGGAACGGGGTCGTGCTCAAGCCATCCGAGCTGACGCCGCTGATCGGCGAGCGCATCCGCTGGGTGTTCGAGCGCGCCGGGCTGCCGCAGGGGATCGTGCGCGTGGCACAGGGCACCGGCGAGGTCGGCAACGCCCTGGTCGAGTCGAGCGCCGCCAAGATCTTCTTCACGGGCTCGGTGGAGGTGGGCAGGCTCGTCGGAGCCGCCTGCGGCGCACGGATGAAGGCCTGCGTGCTCGAGCTCGGCGGCAAGGACCCGATGATCGTCTGCGCCGACGCCAACCTGCCGAACGCGATCTCCGGCTGCGCCTGGGGCGGGTTCGCCAACGCCGGCCAGACCTGCTCCGGCATCGAGCGCGTCTACGTGGTGCGGGAGGTGGCCGAGCGGTTCGTCGAGGGCGTGGTCCGGGCGGCGGAGACCCTGGTCGTCGGCGACCCGATGCGCTGGACCACGGAGATCGGGCCGATGGTCTCCCACGAGCAGTACGAGATCGTCAAGGACCTCGTCGACGACGCCGTGGCGAACGGCGCGGTCATGCGCTGCGGAGGGGCCGTCGAGATCCGTGGACACGAGGGTCGCGACTTCTACGCGCCGACCGTCCTCACCGGCGTGACGCACGACATGCGGATCATGCGCGAGGAGATATTCGGCCCCGTAATCCCGATCGTGACCGTCGACTCCGAGGAGGAGGCGATCCGGCTGGCCAACGACTCGGACTTCGGCCTCGGCGCCTCCGTCTGGACCCTGGACCGCGGGCGCGGCGAGCGGATCGCAAGCCGGATCGACTCGGGCATGGTCTGGATCAACGACCACATGTACTCGCACGGCGTCTGCTCCTGCTCCTGGGGTGGAGTCAAGGAGTCCGGGCTCGGGCGCTCCCACTCCAAGTTCGGCTTCTACGAGTGCGTGAACGTCAAGCTCGTGGCCTGGGAGCCGTCCCGCGCGCGGGACTTCTGGTGGCACCCGTACGACGAGTCGCTGGCCCAGGGGCTGCGGGCCGGCGCGCAACTCCTGCATGGGCGGGACGCCGACAAGGCGGGCGCGCTGCGAAAGGGCGCGACGCCGATCTTCCGGCTCGCGCGCAAGTCGCTCAGGGACGTTTTGAAGCGGTAGTAGGCTGCACGTCCGTGAGGCGGGGGCTTCTGGTGGGGGTGGTAGCTGCGCTGTTGATGGCGGCGGCTCCCGCGTACGCACACGACGCGCTGGCGCCGAACCTCGGTCCCGCCGACAAGGCGCTCGACGCGGGGGCGGCGGCGGACCCGGCCAAGAGCGGCAGCTTCGGCGACCCGTTCGAGGAGCCGACGATCGCCGGCAAGCTGACCGGCGCCAAGTGCATCACCGACCAGAACAACATCACCGTCTGCAAGCCGGCCGCCGGCAGCGTGACGGTGCTGGCCAACGGCAAGGTCCTCTACTGGAACGCGCTCGAGGGAACCGAGCGGGTCAAGGCCTCGATCGTGGCCGAGTACGGCGCGGTCGCGCTCAACGACCAGACGCGGCTGCTCGACCTGAGCACGACCCCGTTCAAGTGGTCCGTGCCGGCCCCCGCCGACGGCGGCGCCAACCCCGGCGGCTATGACGGCGAGCAGTACATCCCCGGCGGCAACTCGGAGAAGAACAACGACGGTGCGCTCTTCTGCTCCGACCTGACCTTCCTGCCCGACGGCCGCGTGCTCGCCACGGGCGGTACCGCCTACTACCTCGAGCCGGAGGTGGGCAACACCGGGCTCGGCGTGTCG
>JBJMLJ010000263.1:0-3600 GCA_045805365.1 Thermoleophilaceae bacterium | reverse complement strand
GCCTGCGAGGTCGCCAGGGTGGCGAGAACCGCCAGGCCGAGCGCGCCGCCCATCAGCCGCGAGGTGTTGACGAGGCCCGAGGCGAGGCCGGCCTCGGTGGGCGCCACGCCCGAGACGGCCGCGATCGTGACCGGCACGAAAGACAGGCCGATCCCGGCGGCCACGAGCAGCGACGGAGCCAGGACGTCGGCGAGGTAGGAGCCGTCCGGCGAGACCCTCGCGAAGAGCAGCAGCCCGAGCGCCTGGATCGACATGCCCGCCACCAGGAGCGGCCGCACCCCGATGCGGGCCACCGCCCGTGAGGCGAGCGTCGACCCGATCACGATCGACAGCGTCATCGGGAGGAAGGCGAGCCCCGCCTCGATCGGCGAGTAGCCGAGCACGAGCTGGAGGTAGAGGGAGACGAAGAACCACATGCCGAACATCGCCGCGCCGAGCAGGAACATGGTGACGTTGGCGCCGGTGAGCATCCGCGAGGCGAACAGGCGCAGCGGCATCAGCGGCGAGGCGGCGAGCCTGCCCTCGATTACCAGGAAGACGGCGATCAGCCCGAGCCCGATGCCCATCACGCCCAGGGTCTGGAAGGAGCCCCAGCCGTTCACGTCGGTCCGGACGATGGCCCAGACCAGGGCGATCAGGCCCAGGGTCACGGCCGTGGCGCCGGCGAGGTCGAAGCCGTGCGCCCGCTCGCGGTTGCGGCCCTCCGGCACGTAGCGGAGGGAGGCGGCGGCCGCGGCCAGGCCGATCGGGACGTTGATGAAGAGGATCCAGCGCCAGTTCAGGGCGTCGGTGAGCACGCCGCCCAGCAGCACGCCGGCCGAGCCGCCGGCGCCGCCCATGGCGCCCCAGGCCCCGAGGGCGCGGTTGCGCTCGGCGCCTTCCTTGAAGGTCGTAGTGAGGATCGACAGCGAGGCGGGCGAGACGATCGCCCCGCCGATGCCCTGCGCCGCGCGCGCCGCGATGAGGGTGCCCTGGCTGTCGGCGACACCGCCGACGAGCGAGGCGAGCGCGAAGAGCAGCAGCCCGGCCACGAAGACGCGGCGGCGGCCCAGCAGGTCGGCCGCGCGGCCGCCGAGCAGCAGAAAGCCGGCGAAGGTCACCGTGTAGGCGTTGACCACCCACTGGAGATCCTGCTCGCTGAAGCCGAGGCCGCCCCGGATCGACGGCAGCGCGACGTTCACCACGGAGACGTCGAGGATGACCATGAACTGGCCGATGCAGGCAAGCGCGAGGATCGGCCAAAGGGACTTGGAGGATCGCCGCTCCACTAACCCAAGGTTAGCAACTGTTCGATGAGCGTCGTACTTAGGCGGCGGCCCGGCGGAGCCGTTCCCGGTCCACCGGCCGGGCGTCCAGGATCTTGCGAGGTCTGACCAGCAGGGCGCCCTCGTCGGCGTCGAAGTCCTCGTCGCCGGTCTCCTCGCCCTCGAGGACGACCAGCTGGGCGTCCGCAACGTCTCCGTCGCGTCCCACCATGTAACGGTAGAGGCCGTCCTCGTCGGGGAAGACGCTGATCCCGTCGCGCTCGGAGTCGTCGATCTCGCCGCTGCCCTGGCAGGCCGGGCATTCCCCCTCGAAGCGCACCGACCCCCGGCAGACGGGGCAGCCGGGATCGGAGCCGCTCGCCACGCACGACTCGCACTCGTGCTCGGTGCGCCCGCTGCCGCCGCACTTCTCACAGCGTCCGTAGACGGTGCCCTCCCAGGGCTCGGAGCTCTGCTCGTCGGGGTCGAGGAGGCGCTGCGGGTCGTCGTCGGCCGGGTGCAGGCGGAAGTAGGTCTGCATCAGCCGACTCCGACCGCCTCGCGATGGGCGCGGTCGCCGGCGGCGCCGCCGCGGCGCTCGTCGAGCTCCTCCAGTCGCCGCTCGAGGCCGTAGACGACGAGCGTGTCGCCCGCCTGGATGGTGGTGTGCTTGCCGGGCACGCCCGCGTATTCGCCCCCCATCCGGTGGACGCCCAGCACCACCACGCCCTCGTCGCGCAGCCGCAGCTCGCCCAGCGTCCTGCCGGCCACCCAGTCGTCCTCCTCCACCTCGAGCTCCCCCACCCGATAGCCGCCCTCGAGCTGGAGCAGGCCGGCGTAGTCGCGGACGTCGAGGCCCCTGGCGCGCATCAGGCGCGTCGTGAGCCGGGCGAGGCCGCTGTCGACGAGGCGGCTGCGGCTGAGCAGCAGCAGGAGGACGACTCCCCCGAGCAGCACGAGGGCCCGGGAGGCGCCCTGACCGCCCGAGACCCCGCCGAAGGAGACGATCAGCGACGCCGCGGCGGTGACCACGCCGGCGCTCCCGAGGAGCATGAGGGCGAGCACGATCCGCCGCCGGATGGGGTGGCTCGTGACCGACTCCGCCTCGGTCGTCGTGAAGCCGACACCCGTGAACGCCGAGCGGGCCTGGAAGCGAGCCGACTCGCGCGACATGCCCGTCAGGGCGAGCATGATCCCGGCCACCCGCGTGACGAGCAGGGACAAGGCCACGACCGCGAATACGAGGATCAGCGCTGCCACGCCCTCCCGTTACCCCGGCTCCAGCGCGGGTATCCCAGCGAGGATGGCGGGCAAGGCGATCATCACCGGCTCGGACTCCGGGATCGGCAAGGCGTCGGCGGTGGCCCTCGCACGCGCGGGCTTCGACGTCGGCGTCACCTGGAACACCGACGAGGACGGCGCCCGGGACACCGCGAAGGAGGTTCGCGGCGTCGGCGGGACCGCGGCCGTGCGCCGGCTCGACGTCAGCGACTTCGCGGCGGCCGCCGACACCCTCTCCGAGCTCGCGGGGGAACTCGGCGGACTCGACGTCTTCGTGAACAACGCGGGCATGGGCAGGAGCCATCCCTTCCTCGAGTTCCCGCTGGAGGACTGGCAGGACGTGATCGACGTCGACCTGACCGGCGCCTTCGTCTGCGCCCAGCGCGCCGCCCGGATCATGGTCGAGGCCGGGAATGGAGGCCGGATCATCAACATCACTTCCGTCCACGAGCACATCCCGCTGGTCGAGGCGGCCGCCTACTGCGCCGCCAAGGGCGGGCTCGGGCTGCTTACGAAGGTGATGGCGCTCGAGCTCGGCGAGCACGGCATCACGGTGAACTCGATCGCGCCCGGGGAGATCGCGACGCCGATGACCGAAGCTCACGACGTCGACCCGTCGACGGAGGATCGTCCCGCTCTGCCGCTGGGGCGGCCCGGGAACGCGCATGAGATCGCGGCCACGGTCGCGCACCTCGCCTCCCCGGACGCCCGCTACACCACCGGCAGCTCGCTCGTCGTCGACGGGGGGCTCATGCTCACCGCCGCCAAGTTCAACCAGGTGCTTGCCGGGGATTAGCGCGCGCCGGCCCGGTCGACCGCCCGCTGGAGGTCCGCCGGCGGCTCACCGTGGAGGAGCCAGCCGCCCTCGGGGCGCTTCGAGATCGTCCCCTCGACCTCCAGCTCCTTGAGTGCCGCGGACACGGACGGCCGTGTGGCGCCGACCAGCCTGCCGACCATGTGGTGCGTAAGCACCAGCGGCACGGATACGCCCTGCGGGCCGACTCGTCCCCAGCGATCGGCCAGGTGCCAGAGCAGCATCAGCACCCGGACCTTGAGCCCCTTGACGCAGGAGATG